>NZ_JAHRVT010000001.1:0-64953 GCF_019090545.1 Cycloclasticus sp.
ATACTTGGATACTGCCAAGGCCAAACAGAACGACTCGGGGGACACGGTGCCGCTCGAGAAGTCTGTGATACTATTTTAAGCATTCAAGACAAACTCACGCCTTCTGTGCAACTGTTCTGTGACACCTAACACCCTAATGAAACCCCTTAAAATCCTTGCCTTGGCTCTATTTGCCGCTGGCACTTGGTGGATTGCCTTCACACAAGAGCCAGAAGCGCCTGTACAAACGGCAAAACCAGGCCATAAAATTGATTATTTTTTAAAGCATTTTGAAGCCCTCAGCATGACCTTATCGGGCGAACCAAAACAACGAATAAAAGCAGAATACATGCAACATTTTGTTGATGACGACAGCACCGAGCTTACTCGCCCTATCATGACCATGTATTCATCAGACAAACCTGATTTACACATTAATTCGGAGACTGGTTATTTATCTTCAGACGGTGAACTTGTTTTACTCAATGGTGCCGTAAACATCAGACGAGAGGCATTAAAAAATATTGCGCCACTTGAAATCGACACGCATAATCTACGCATTCAATTGCCCAACGATTTTGCAGAAACCGATGAGTTTGTGAAAATAAAATCTGGCACTAACGCCATTGAAGGCATGGGCTTACGTGCCCACTTTCGAGAACCCATTAATATTAAAATACTAGAACAAGTTCGAGGCCGCCATGAAATCAACTAAACAAACGCTTCTTTTTTTAACACTGACATTAATCTCAGTGACAACACCCTTGTGGGCGCTCAGTACAGATAAACAAAAACCGGTAGAGGTTGAGGCCGATAACTTTAATTTAGATGACGCGAAAAAAATTACCGTCTATTCTGGTAACGTTATTATCACCCAAGGCAGCATGGAAATTATAGCTGATAAAGTCACCATTCATGGCGTTCGCGGTACCACCGATAAAGTTATTGCCATTGGAAACCCAGTTAAATTCAAACAACAACCTGATGGTAACCAAGGACTTATTCGAGGTGAAGCTAATCGGTTTAACTACTTGGTAACCAAAGACACTTTGGTGCTATTAGACGATGCCACTTTATGGCAAAACGGTAACACCTTCGCCAGCGATCGAATTGAATACGACAGCAAGCGCTCTATCGTCAAAGCAGGTGATAAAAAAGCAGGCTCTAAACGTGTAAAAGTAACCTTAGAGCCTGCAAAAAAATAATGAGCACCTTAAAAACACATAATATCTGCAAACAATTCAATAATAGAAAAGTTGTTGATAACGTTAGTATTAACGTAAAAAGTGGTGAAGTTGTTGGTTTATTAGGCCCAAATGGTGCAGGCAAAACAACCTCTTTTTACATAACCGTTGGCCTCATTAAACCTGACAGTGGCGATGTCTTTCTTGATGACGAAAACATTACTCAAAGCCCTATGCATGTTCGCGCACGTCAGGGTCTTGGCTATTTACCACAAGAAGCCTCTATTTTTAGAAAATTAAGCGTAGAAGACAATATTCGCGCCGTTCTACAAACACGAAAAACACTCTCACCCGGCCAGCAAGAACTGGTTCTTGATGAGTTATTAAATGAGTTTGCAATCGATCAATTACGTACTCAAAATGCCTTAGCACTTTCTGGCGGTGAAAGACGCCGATTAGAAATAGCCCGTGCGTTAGCCACTGAACCTCGTTTTGTATTGTTAGATGAGCCTTTTGCCGGCGTTGACCCCATCTCTGTTATTGATATTCAAAAAATCATCCATCACTTAACCGAACGAGATATCGGTGTCCTCATTACCGACCATAATGTTAGGGAAACCCTAGGTACTTGTGATCGTGCATACATCCTAAATAATGGTCGTGTTATCACCGAAGGATCAGCTGAAGATATCTTAGAACACCGCGAGGTACGGGACGTTTATCTAGGGCATGAATTTCGCATGTAATTTCCAATTAAAAGTCATTCTTTTTGTTGAAATATGGGCTAAACTTACAACATGAGATGTCAGCAAGTTTTTAATTCTTTTGTACAACAGGCGGTATAAATGAAGCAGTCATTACAGCTTCGAATAGGTCAGCATTTAACAATGACCCCTCAATTGCAACAGGCTATTCGCTTGCTGCAATTATCGACAGTAGAGCTTCAACAAGAAATCCAAACCGTCCTAGATGGCAATATGATGTTGGAAGTTCCGGACGAAGAGCTTCCTGCTAATCAAGATGCTATAGACAAGAAAAATCTCCCCGCCGATGAAAAAACCAGCGAAGGTTCACAGGACCTTCTACCTGACGAGTTAGCCGTCGACACTTCATGGGATGACATTTACGACCTAACCCCCTCACCCGGACTTAATCAAGCTTCAGACAGTATCGCCCCTGACCCTGGTAGTATCAATTCTGCTAAGCAGACTTTACATGATCACCTGACGTGGCAGATGGAGTTAACCAATTTCTCAGATACTGACCGCGTCATAGCCACCACCATTATCGACAGTATCAACGACAACGGTTATCTAAATTCAAGCCCTGAGCTTATTCACCAATACCTGTCAGAGCAACTAGACAATTTAGATCTAGATGAAGTTATTGCTGTTTTACATAAAGTGCAGTCATTCGACCCCATAGGTGTTGGAGCACTTGATTTACAAGATTGCTTGCTCATTCAATTAAAGCAATTGCCAGAAAATACGCCGTTTTTGTCACTTGCTATCGAACTGGTCAGCAACTGTATGCCAGCACTTGGCTCTCAAGATAGTACAAAACTTAAACGCCAGATGGGCGTTGATGACGATACATTAGGGCAGATTATTGCTCTTATTCAGCAGCTCGATCCACGACCAGGGTCAGGTGTTGAAGAAACCAGTACCGAATACGTCACACCTGATGTTTATGTTAACAAAGTAAAAGGTCGCTGGCAGGTTTCTATCAATGGAGAGATCGCGACAAATATTCGTATTAATCCTTATTACCAAACGCTGATTAAACACGGCGATAAAAGCACCGACACTCAGGCCATGAAAAACCACTTGCAAGAAGCGCGTTGGTTTTTAAAAAGCCTACAAAGCAGAAATGAAACGTTGATGTTAGTCGCACAAGAAATTGTTAACCGGCAGCATGAATTCCTTGAGCATGGCGCTATCGCCATGAAGCCGATGGTATTACGTGACATCGCTGAAACCGTTGAAATGCATGAATCAACCATTTCACGCGTTACGACAAACAAATACATGCATACACCCAACGGTATTTTTGAACTCAAGCATTTCTTTTCAAGCCATGTTTCAACTGACACAGGTGGAGAGTGTTCCGCTACTGCGATTCGAGCCTTTATTAAAGAACTTGTTAGTAACGAAAACCCTAAAAAGCCTCTTAGCGACAATAAAATTGCCGTTATACTGGGAGAAAAAGGCATTAACGTTGCGAGAAGAACGATCGCCAAATACCGCGAATCCATCTCAATACCCCCTTCTAGTCAAAGGAAGCGAATTCTTTGATTTTTTACCACCAAAACAGGAGAGTTATATGCAATTAGATCTATCTGGACACCACGTTGAAATTACCGATGCAATTAGAGAATATACAAATACAAAATTTGGTAAAATTAAACGTCATTTTGATAAAGTTATCGATGTACATGTTGTTTTATCCGTTGAAAAACTTGAACAAAAAGCAGAAGCGACTATTCAGCTAAACGGCTCAAAAATTTTTGCTGAAGATACGCAAGAAAACATGTATGCAGCCATCGACAACTTGGTTGACAAGTTAGATAGACAAGTTATAAAACACAAAGAAAAGACTAACGCTCACCGCTAATTAATTAAGGCCGACTTCACCGTCGGCCTTTTTACTGACTTATTATGAAATTTATTATCGTTAGTGGTTTATCCGGATCAGGAAAAAGCGTCACTTTAGATACCTTGGAAGACGCCGGTTTTTACTGCACGGATAATTTACCTGTTGCCTTATTATCAGATTTTGCAACATTGCTGACAGATTCAAAAAAACCTCTCTTTAGCAAAGCCGCTGTTGGCATCGATGCACGTAATGACCCGTCGTCCTTGGAGCAGTTCAGCGGTTTTATTGAACAACTAAAAAGCAATAATATCGATTATGACATTATCTTTCTTAGAGCCAGTAAAGGCAGTTTAATTAAGCGTTTTAGTGAAACTCGACGAAAACACCCCTTATCTGACAGCAATACCTCGTTAGATGAGGCGCTAGACTTAGAACTTAACCGACTTAGCTTAATCTCAAGTCATGCAAGCATCCAAATTGATACAACGCACAGCAATGTGCATGAGTTACGCGGAATCATTCGTGAACGTGTAAGCTTTGATAACAGCACAGGTTTGTCGCTTCAAGTCATGTCCTTTGGGTACAAACACGGTGCACCCAATGACGTCGACTTTGTATTTGATGCTCGATGCCTCCCTAACCCATATTGGGAACCAAGTTTGCGTGAATTCACCGGGTTAGACAAACCTGTTATCGAGTTTCTAGATGATAAACAACTCGTTCAAGATTTTCTTCAAGATACCGCTAAATTCCTGACTCGCTGGGTGCCAGAGTTTATCAATACAAACCGTAATTATTTATCCATTGCTGTAGGCTGTACCGGTGGACAACACCGCTCTGTTTACCTCACAGAAAAGTTAGCAAAATACCTTACTTCTCAAGCACTTAACGTAATCACTCGACACCGCGAATTAACCTAAGTCTATTCGGCCTTGACAGTTCGCATAAATAACAAAGCAGTCAACAAATGATTACGCTAGAATATTAGGTGTTTACAGTACCTGATTTTTATTATTGATATGTCAGCTTCTCCACAACATGAGAACACCCATGAGCACCTACGTTTACTCGCCGGTAACCTCGACAGCGGTGCTTTATCAAAAATTGAAGCCCAACTAAACGAACTTCATCCTGCTGAAATAGCTAACCTTCTCGAATCACTACCACTACAAAACCGACGTATTGTCTGGGAGCTTACCAACCCTGAACTAGCCGGTGACATTTTAGTTGAAGTAAATGATGAAGTACGCCTAGGGCTTATCGAACATACCGATGAAGACGACTTAGTTGCAGCTGTCGGCTCACTAGATACTGATGATCTGGCTGATATTTTTGAAGACCTTCCGAAGGTTGTTTTGCATCAGGTTGTCCGTGCCATGTCAAACCAAGACCGACGACGACTACAGTCTGTCATGTCTTATGATGAGGATAGCGCGGGGGGGTTAATGAACCCTGACATGGTCACTATTCGCCCAAATGTGGATCTTGGTGTGGTTTTAAGGTACCTAAGACAACGCAGTGAATTACCGGCGAATACTGACAAATTATTTGTTGTCGATAGAGATGATCGTTATTTAGGTATTTTGAACATCTCAGATTTGCTGACAACCAATTCTAAAGAGTCGGTGAGCAACACCATGATCACTGACCAAAAAGCCTTACTGCCTACCTTATCTGCTAATGAGGTGGCCCTATTCTTCGAAGATTACAACCTCGTTTCAGCGCCTGTTGTTGATGAGGACAATCGATTACTTGGGCGCATTACCGTTGATGATGTTGTTGATGTTATTCGTGATGAAGCCGATCGCTCCTTGTTAAGCTTAGCCGGTCTAGATGAAGATGATGACATGTTTGCACCTGTCACAAGGAGCGCTAAACGTCGTGCAGTTTGGCTAGGAATTAATTTATTCACCGCTTTTCTAGCTGCTTGGGTTATCGGTATATTTGCAGCAACCATTGAACAGGTCGTTGCCCTTGCGGTTCTTATGCCAATTGTTGCCAGTATGGGTGGAATTGCCGGTAGCCAAACATTAATGCTGGTAATACGAGGCATTGCACTGAATCAAATTGGCACTACCAATGCTCGTTGGCTATTATGGAAAGAATTAGCCGTCGGCAGTTTAAATGGTATTCTATGGGCTTGCGTTGTCGCCGCAATAACTGGGTTTTGGTTTCAAAGCCAATCTCTGGGCCTTTTGATTGGTGTTGCTTTGGTTATTAACTTAATCGTTGCTGCACTGGCCGGCGCCACCATTCCGTTAACGTTAAAGAAAATGAATATAGACCCAGCTATTGCTGGGGGCGTTATTCTAACGACGGTCACTGACGTTATCGGCTTCTTTTCTTTCTTGGGCCTCGCAACCGTTTTTCTAATTTAAATCAGTCCAAACGCTGACTTACGAACCAGCAATGGTCATTTCACTAACTAAAATAGACCCTGTCCGCGTATTCCCTCTAAGGTCTACATCATTACCCACAGCAACAATAGATTGATAAATATCTTTTAAATTACCCGCTATCGTCACCTCTTCTACTGGGAACTGGATGACCCCATTTTCAACCCAAAAACCTGCGGCTCCTCTGGAGTAGTCACCGGTCATTGTATTCACTCCCTGACCTATCAATTCAGTCACTAGCAAGCCTGTATTCATTTCTTTAAGCATGCCATTAAAATCCAGCTCACCGGACTTAACGGTCAAATTATGTACGCCACCAGCATTAGCCGTGGTTTTCATCCCAAGCTTACGCGCTGAGTAACTACTTAAAACATAACCTTCGACTACGCCTGCTTTAACAATGTTCCTTGCCGATGTGGCCACACCTTCAGAATCATACGTTGCACTACCCATTGCTTGAGCTAACAAAGGCTGTTCATAAATATCAATAAATGAAGGAAAAACTTGCTGACCTAAACTGTCCAAAAGAAATGATGATTTGCGATATAAATTTCCACCTCTAATGGCTGATATAAAATGGCCGATCAGGCCACCGCTGACTTCAGCAGCAAACATAATAGGGCTTTTTCTAGTGCTAATGGCTTTAGCTCCAAGACGGTTTATGGTTCTTTTAGACGCCATTTCACCTACTTTTTTAGCATCATCCATTGCACTAGCCTGACGAGCAACGGTGTACCAATAATCGCGCTGCATAGTTCCATCACGTTCACCAATAACTGAGCAGCTCATGCTATGGCGACTAGCCGGATAACCATGATTAAACCCAAGGCTATTGGCTAGCACTCGGGTGCCCTCAAATGTTTGAATACTGGCACCCTCTGAGTTGCTAATGTCTTTATCATAAAAACGTGCGGCATCTTCACACCTTACCGCCATTTCAATGGCTTCATCCGCACTAATAGTCCATGGGTGATATAACGATAAGTCAGGAAAAGTTGTTGCCAAATACTGCTGTTCTGGCAGCCCAGAAAATGGATCTTCTTCAGCATACTTCGCAATTGCACACGCTGCAGACACCATTTCTTTAATTGCCGCAGAATCCAATTTTGTGGAACTAGCAGAGCCCTTCTTATGGCCCTTATAAACGGTAATACCAATACCCTGATCACGATGATGCTCTATCGTTTCAACTTCCCCCAAGCGTGCATTCACAGAAAGGCCTTGCCCAACACTAATAGCCGTTTCTACTTGGTCTGCACCCTGTTTTTTTGCTTCTAATAAAATATCGGCTGCAATATTTTTCAATTGCTCCGTTTTTTGTTCACTGTTAGTTGATGTATCCACTGACTTAGGCATGCGTCCCTCCTACTGTCAAGCCATCAATTTTTAGTGTTGGCTGGCCGACTCCAACCGGAACACTTTGACCTTCTTTACCGCAGGTTCCAACCCCTTGATCTAATTTGAGATCATTCCCCACCATGCTGACTTTGTTCAAGACATCTGGGCCATTACCAATTAACGTTGCGCCTTTGACAGGTTGGGTTATTTTTCCGTTTTCAATTAAGTAGGCTTCGCTGGCTGAAAACACAAACTTACCCGAGGTAATATCCACCTGCCCCCCTGCAAAATTGACTGCATACAAGCCATTTTTTACCGATGACACTATCTCAGCTGGCTCACTTTTACCCGGCAACATATAAGTATTTGTCATTCTAGGCATTGGTAAATGTGCATATGACTCACGTCGGCCGTTTCCAGTTGCTGCATGCCCCATCAGGCGCGCATTCATTTTATCGTGCATATAGCCCTTCAATACACCATTTTCAATTAATGTTGTACACGCCGTCTTAGTACCTTCATCATCCACCGACAGTGAACCACGCCGACCTTCCAACGTTCCATCATCCACCACAGTGCATAATGGCGAGGCCACCTTTTCACCAATGCGTCCACTAAACGCTGAGCTGCCTTTGCGGTTAAAATCGCCCTCTAATCCATGGCCTATTGCTTCGTGTAGGAGAATCCCCGGCCAACCAGGCCCTAATACGACTGTCATGGTACCTGCTGGAGCCTCAACTGCTTCTAAGTTAACCTGCGCTAAACGCACAGCCTCTCTTGCATAACTCATTGCTCGATCTTCTTCTAAGAAGTATTCATAACCTTGTCGCGCGCCACCACCCGAACCACCTTGTTCACGTCGCCCATTTTCTTCTATGATAACCGACACATTCATTCTTACTAAGGGTCGGATATCGCTGCTTAGACTGCCGTCATCCGTTGCCACCAGTACAACTTCGTAAACACCCACCAAACTAATAACGACTTGTTCAATACGTGCATCCAATTGACGTGTTTGCTGATCAATACGTTTTAATAAAGCCACTTTCTCTTCACGAGTCATGGTATTTAATGGGTCAATGGGTGCATACAAGCTAGGCATATCATTGAACATAGTAGCCTTTAAAATACCCGAACGTCCCCCACTCGCTATTGCTTTGACGCTGTTCGCGGCGGCTAACATATTCGGCAGTGTTAGTTCCTCACTGTAGGCAAAACCTGTTTTTTCCCCGCTCACCGCTCGAAGACCAACGCCTTGTTCTATATTGTAATTGCCATCCTTCACGATACCATCTTCAAGAACCCACGACTCACTGCGTGACGATTGAAAGTAAATATCTGCCTGATCAATGTTAGTCGACAGTAATGACCCCATCACATTGTCTATATCGTTAATTGATAAACCGACAGGTTTAAGAATCAAACTTTCTGCTTGTTGAATTAAATCGCTCATAATGTCTCGTTATTAAAGTCGTCTATGCTGAATCGCCGGTAGACTTGTTCTGACCTTGTTTAGTTCTGATTTTTTGAATGTCGCTAGGGCAATACCATTGTCGATGTCTAAGCTCGATAGCACATCACCCCAAGGACCGACAATCATACTATGTCCGAAGGTTGAACGGCCATTATTATGCTGACCACCTTGGTTAGCCGCAATCATATAACACGAATTCTCAACGGCCCTAGCCCTACATAATAATGACCAATGTGCTTGACCTGTGAGTTCAGTAAAAGCCGACGGTACGACCATAAACTCCGCCCCTTGGCGTAACAGTTCACGGTAAAGTTCGGGAAAGCGTAAATCATAACAAATAGACAACCCCATCTTACCAAACGGCGTATTAACTACCACTGGGGAATCACCTGCTAAAAAGTTCTCTGATTCACGATAACGCTTCTTGCCATCCGCTATGTCTACATCAAATAGGTGCATTTTATGATAATACGCCTGTCGCTCACCCTTAGCGTTATAGACCAAACACGTCGCATATACTTTGTCTTGTACCGGCGAGCTTATCGGTAAAGAACCCGCCACTATCCAACACGCCGTCTTTTTTGAGAGTTCACTTAAAAAACTCTGGATTGCCCCCTCCCCTAACGTTTCAGCAATCGATAGAAGTTGCCCCGAGTGCTTGGCCATTAGTGCAAAGTTTTCCGGCAACACAACCAGTTTTGCTCCCTCAGACACCGCTTGGTTCACCCAATATTCAACGGCTGTTAAATTATCTGCAAGTTGGTCAGATGATGTCATTTGAACAGCCGCCACCGTTAACTCTTTTTTCATCATGGCATTACGGCTCATTAGCCTTCTGCCCTGAAACAGGTAACTGGCCAAGTGTTGCATCAAAAACAGGCGTTAACACATTATCCATCATGCCAAATATTTTACCCCCAGGTTGACTAATTTGTTCTATCGTCGGGTCACGCCATGGCCCGGTAACACTATATTGATAGCCGGCCAATTTATTCACTGTTTTGCCAGCAATTTTTTGAGCGATAAATACCGCTGCGCCGACCAAAGGACCACCAGCGATAGCACCGGCTAAAGGTAAGCTTTCCGTTGTTTTTGGTGTCACCGTAATCAACTGATCTAATTGTTCGTTAACTAAACTAACATCCCCTTGAAAATCTAAGCGAGCCGACGGGCTTTCTAAATAAAAACGCTTTGTAGATGCCTCGCCTTTTAGCAAGTTAAAGCGCCCTTTTATTTTATCAAAACTCAAGCCTTTTTGTACCAAATCACTAAAGTCGAGCTGCAAGCGCCTTTGCAGTGTATTTAGACTCAACAAACCAAAAATCCGCCCAATGCCAGGCTCGACATCTAACAAACGCCCTTGACCTGATTTTATCTCTGCATACCCACTGAGCGTATCTTTTGAGAAATCTTGCGGCTCGCCTAACCAGTTCAAATCAAAATAAAACTCGACGGGCGCATCTTTCAGTTTCTTGGTGATGTGCATATCCGCTAACAAAGAACCTAATGACTGACTATTAAGCGTTCCTTTTAAACCCGTTATACTTTGCCCATCCAGAACTTCCCACGCGCCGCCCGCTTTAAAGTCATCACGATCTGATTTTAAAGATAATGTTTCAATCACGACTCCATTATCTTTTTGACGAAGCTGCAATGTCAGCGTTCCTAGTTTTGAGCGCCCAATAAAAAACTCTTTGCTACTCAAATCTAGATTTGGGATATCAGTAGGGCTCATTGGCGGTATTTTGCCGCTATATACCTGCCCCTCATTAGAGGGTAGTTTCAAGGTATCTAACTCTAGACTTATTGTGCTTCCATCAACAAATTTGTCCGGCACTTTATATCGACCTATAACAGTTGGGCTGTTGACCTCGCCCGACCAAGTTGAGTGCTGATGCGTGCCACTAACAAGCACATTATCAAAAATTCTATCTAGCCATTCTAGCGTTCGAATATTGAGGTTAAATTGGTTGATCATGGGCGGCTCTGATATACGACTTGTGTCAACACCAAGAGCTTGCTGCCACTGTGTAATATTTAACACCTCGATTTCCCCAGATAACTGAACTCCCTGCTTTACCGGTAGTTTCGACTCGTCTTTACCAAAATGAATATCTGCTTTTTCTAGGGCCAGTTTTTTATCCTGACTATTGGTTAATCGTATATAGGTTTTAAGGCTGTCTCCATACCAGGCTTTAATTGGTAATGAGGACTGACCCAGCTGCACTATCGCCTTAAAGGGCTTTACTTGATTTTTTTGCTTACCTACCGGCGCGGGTAAGTCCACCCCTACCCCTTTGAGAGAACTGCTTAATGTGATCGTCGATAACCTTCCAGTCGCTAACCCCTTATGCGGTAACTCAACCTTTACCTTGGCCAAACCAGCACCCTTAATATGCCTCCAAAAGTCTGACGGGTACTGTTTTGCAAGACGCGAAATAGTTAACGGGCCCTTACCTTCAATGACCGTACTATCTTTTTCCGTCTTGATCGCTAGACTAAGTTTTTCATCTAAGAAATGCCCAGTAATTGAGTCCCCACGTATGCCTTGGTCGTCATATTCAATTTCACCTTCAATAGCATTAATAACCAGCCCAACATCAGGAACCGTTAGGCGATTATCTTTTAATTGCGCTTTCGCTTTCACCTTTGTTTTAAGGTTTTTCCTAAGCGGTATATCAAGGTTTAAATCTAAAACCGAGGACCCAGACACAGTGCTGTAGTCTAATAAGCCACTCATCTGTTCATTAAGCGGTGACTGCTTAAAAAAGGTATATAAGCCTTGAATATCATTCTTAACCTTACCGCTTAGGTGTAAGTATTTATCTGTTTTAAAATCTGCGATATTAACAAGAACATGATCAATTTCATTACCCGCTATTAAGCCTTCATGCCCATCAATCTTCATCCCTTCATTTTTAAATTCAATATCCGCTGACACGCCTAACGCATCTGGCCACTTATCTGCATAATGTAAGCGGAGATTTTGTGCGCTAAATAGCACTTGAAAAACACCTTCATTTTGACGATATGGGAAACTTGATAATGGACCGCTAAGTAATAACCCACCTCCTTGAACCTCACCTTCTATAAAAGCTGCATCTAACCAATTAACAACCTGTTTGCCCATGATACCAACCGGTAAATAAAGCGCTGTATAGCGGCTATCCGCTGCACCAAAATTTGTTTGCAAGTCGATCGAAGGTTTTTCATCGCCATCAGGTAACGTAACGTTCACCCGTGTTTGTGTCGCAATATGCGGTGAATTCATCGTGATATGATCAGACTTTATTGACCAGCCATACGCGTCTTTATGCCACGTTAATTGACCATTTAGCTGATCAACCTTTATCGGTTCTCTAAACAGCGGCGTAAAGTGTATCGAGCCGTTATCCACATCAAGCTGTAACCAACCTTTATCTTGCGTTGCACAGCCTGTTCCAGAAAAATTATTAATACTTGGAAATGCTTCATACGCCTCGCTCGTCAAGCCTTGAAGCTCGCCGCAAGTAGCCCAGCTAAGCTGTGTGTCTCGGCGTTGAATAGAAACACTTGCATGATTTAATAAACCCGTTGGTTTAACCTCTTTAAGAATAGGTAAGACAGAATCGTCTGTCACATTAACAGACTGAAAAATACTGGTAATGGCCTTTAAATTAAGCCCATTTGCTGTTACATCAAAGGAATAATTATCCGCATTATCCGAGCGATATTGCACATTAAATTGGCTTTCCTTCTGCATGCTGTTCTGTGTTTTAAACACAACATCTTGGGCTTTTAATGTCCAACCATTCAAAATGGTTTCCCAAGCAAAATGACTACTAAAGTCAGACACATTGATTTCATTATCGCCCTGCCTAAGGCTGGCTCTTCGTACCAAGGCATTGCCTTTAACCTTTGACAATTTAGCGGCTTTCCACGTACTCCAAAGCTCAACATCACCTTCACCTTGGTCAATAGACAACGTTTCTACTTTTAACCGCGTCAGGTATTCAGCTATATCAATGCCTTCTGCCTTAAAGTAGCCTTTAGCATCCCAGTTTGTTGTTGATAAAACATCCCCTCTAACTTTAATAGCTAAAACAAAGGTTCCCCCTTTTTCTGTTGGCAATGCCGCAGTCACTTTGAGTGCATGTTCTGGCCCCTTGTTTTGAAAAATGATATTTGCCTTTTCAAGGGTAATGTCTGGCAAGTCTCGTAAATCGTCTTGCCATATGATCTGACTATCCATTACTTCATAACGTCTACCCTCTAATAACCAAGAAAAGTCACCTGATGAAGCATCCGTGTTTTTTGCAGTTGTCAAACCAACGAGAGAAAAACGCCCATCAGCAAGCCGCTGTATTTTAATATGACTATTAACGATGGTTATTTTATTTGGCTTGGTTTCCCCCGTCACCAAATCAAGTGGATTAAACGATAAGCGAATTTCACCCACCTTGAGTGCGTTTGTTTGTTTGTTCAGCCCATTTATTGTTATCCCTCTTAGGCTTAACTGTGGATTGAAACCAGACATTCTCGCCGACAAGCTGGTAATACCAACCTCAGCACCTATTTCTTCAGACAAGTACACTTCTAAATCATGTTTGTACTCGGGCACCTCTGTTAAAAAAAATCGTGCCGTCATTAGCAATACCGCAAGCACACCAAGACTTACGGTAAAAAACCATAATAAGGAATGTCCAAATAAACGTACTTTACTCACTATTAATACTCTAGTTTTATACTAGCACCACATCATATTGTTCTTGGGTATATTCATTTTCTGCTCTAAAACGAATGCGTATACCAACAAAAGATTCTAAGTCTGCCAATGTTGTTGATTCTTCATCGAGCATCATGTCGACAACTTCATTTGACGCCAACACCAATAGCTCCTTTGCTTCGTATTGCCGAGCATCTCGTATAATTTCACGAAAAATCTCATAACACGTCGTTTCTGGTGTTCGCACCATCCCCGTGCCTGAACACGTAGCACAAGGTTCACACAACACTTGCTCCAAACTTTCCCGCGTCCGCTTACGTGTCATTTCGACCAAACCTAACTCGGAAACATTACTAATTGTATATTTTGCATGATCCTTAATCATTGCTTTTTCTAAGGCATTCAACACCGCCGCTTTATGCTCTTCGTTATGCATATCAATGAAATCGATGATGATAATGCCACCCAAGTTTCTCAGCCGTAACTGGTGTGCAGTAACTTGAGCCGCTTCCATATTAGTTTTAAAAATAGTTTGCTCTTGATTACCTCGTCCTAAATAACTGCCAGTATTAACATCAACCGTTGTCATTGCTTCTGTTTGGTCAAGTATCAAATGCCCACCTGACTTTAACGGCACTTTTCTTTCCAATGCTGCCTTTATGTCACTTTCAATGCTGTACATATCGAATAAGGGCCGATGGCCTTTATACAATTCTAATAAGTGTTCTACTTCTGGCATAAACTTGATTGAAAAATCCAGCATTCGATCAAAGTTACTCTTCGAATCTATAACAATTTTAGTGACTGATGTTTGATACCAATCCCGTAATATCCTCAAAGCCAAAGGTAAATCTTCATAAATAAGCCCAATAGGCACTTCTTTTACTTGAAGACTGATCACTTCCCAAAGTTTGTTAAGAAACAGCATATCAGCGCGAATACTCTCTTCACTAACCCCTTCTGACGCAGTTCTTGCGATATAACCACCTGAGTAACCTTGCTCTTTAAAAATCTCCATACACGCTAGCAACCGTTCTCGCTCGGCTTCGTCTTCTAATTGTTGGGACAGCGCTAATTTTTCAGAATAAGGCAAAAAAACTTGGTAACGAGATGGAATTGAAATACTCATCGTTAAACGCGGGCCTTTTGTACCAATGGGGGCTTTCAAAACTTGTACGACAACTTTTTGACCTTGCTGCAAAAAATGCTCGATGCCTTTGTCTTCCGAAGGAGTTTCCCCCGCCACCAACACGTCAGATGCATGTAAAAAACCAGCCCGGCCGATACCAATTTCCACAAAAGCCGCTTGAATACCTGGCATAACACGACATATTTCACCACGATATAAATTTCCAACAACATCTCGTTTACGCTGGCGCTCAATAATCAGTTCTTGCAAGACACCATTTTCAAGCACCGCCACCCGTGTCTCAGGCGGCGTGATATTTATCAGAATTTCATCGCTCATTTTTTCTAAACCATTGGTTATTTAGTATTGATGAATATAGTTAGGGTATCGACCACTTTACTATGAAAAGCCTTTTTTACTGCGTTGATTTTACGCTTATTACACCGCCGCATTTATCAATTTGCTGATAAAAACAGATAACCAACTTGCAAATAAAAAATGTAAAAACTAGTCCCACACAAACATTAATAGTTTTACCGCTATGGGACGGAAAAGTTGCCGATAAACCTGAGGCTGACTAAGGCTTTTGTGTTATGCCTAATAACGACCCTCTATAAGCGCCTGTCATGGAGCCATTCAACAATAGCATCACGTTTTGCCCCTATCATTCCAGTTGAAAAAATTAAACAGTTTTACCTTGGCTTACATCAAGTCCATGTTGTTTAAGTAACTGAGCTGTTTCATAGATAGGAAGCCCCATAACACCTGAAAAACTGCCATTCAATTCGGTAATAAAAACTGCGCCTTTACCTTGTATTGCATAGGCGCCGGCTTTATCTTTTGGCTCCCCTGTTAACCAATACCATTCAAGCTGATGATCTGAGAGAGTTGAAAATGTCACCGTGCTTTCACTAACGACACACGCATTTTGTTGCCCCATAACGGCCACCGATGTTAACACTGTGTGTCGCTTACCTGACAGTTTCCTTAACATTACCAAGGCATGTTCTTTGCTATCTGGTTTACCTAAAATCTCCCCCTCGATAACAACGGTCGTATCAGACCCTAGCACCAACACCTCTTGTTCCGGATAAAAAACCTTTGCTGCTTTGGCTTTCTCTATTGCCAAACGCTGAACATAATCATATGGCAACTCACCCTTTAACGGAGTTTCATCTATATCGACAGGTTTTACATTAAACTCAACACCCAACTGACGCAGCAATTCAGCCCGCCTTGGTGATGCCGATGCTAATATTAATCGCTTCATTCTCTATGGTAGGGATGGTTATTCATCAGGCTCCAGCCTCTATATAATTGTTCAGCAAGAACAACACGCACAAGAGGATGAGGAAACGTCAAGGCGGATAAGCACCATTGTTCATTGGCTCTTTTTAAGCACTCGGCGGAAAGACCGTCTGCACCACCTATAATAAAAATTATTGACGGTTGAACACCTTGCCAAGCAGATAACTTATTTGCAAGCTCTTCTGTTGACCACTGCTTTCCTTTCACCTCAAGGGCCACGACATAATCAACATCTTTAATCATGGATAAAATCTTTTTCCCCTCCAGCTCCACCACTTTCGACACATTACTTTGCTTAGTCCTTTTTACAGGAGGAATTTCAATCATTTCAAGTGAGCATTCACGAGGCATTCGCTTTGCGTATTCCTGATAGCCATGACTCACCCAGCTGGGCATTTTTTGCCCTACTGCTAAAATTTTCAGCTTCATATACGACCTATGATTTATGAAAAAGGCGGCTCAACTGAGCCGCCTTTATACTTTCTTTTGAGCCCTTATCGTAACAAGCTCCTTAAAATACGCTGTAAGCTAACGCAGTGCTACCTAACATTTAATGGTGTTAATGTTATTTCCACTCGCCTGTTTTGTGCTCGCCCTTCTTTTGTAGAGTTACTTGCAATCGGACTTTGCTCACCATAGCCCATTACATTAAACCGTTGGCCAACCACACCTTGTGAGCGTAGGTAGCTCGCTACACTTTGTGCGCGCTGTTCAGATAAACCTTGGTTATACGCTTCATCACCTACACTATCTGTATGGCCAATGACCGTAATGGTCGTATCTGAATATTCTTTAAGAATAATCGCCACTGAGTCCAGCACTTGATAGAAGCCTGCATTAATACTTGAGTTACCAGTTGTAAACGTAACATTGCCGGGCATATTCAATATAAGGTTGTTTCCAACACGGCTAACGCTTACCCCTGTTCCACTTAGACGTTGACGTAATTTCGCCTCTTGCACATCCATATAGTAACCAACACCACCGCCTGCTGCCGCACCCAAGACTGCACCTTTCAATGCCGTTTTTCGGTCCCCTTTCATTGCGCCTATTATAGCGCCTGTTACAGCACCCGCTCCTGCACCCATCGCCGCTTTACTGGTTTGTTGTTCTTGTGTATATGGGTTTACTGTCGTACAACCAGCTAATGTAAACATTAAACCAGCTGCAATGCCTGTTACTAAGGTTTTATTATTCATCCAAAATCTCCCTATTAATACGTATGGTTAAAAACCATTGATTCATAAAATCGAGCATTTAAAATCATTGCCATTTCTTTGTTTTGTTCCTTATCTTAACTCACTTAAATGAACAAACAATGAACTTAAATCAATCTTTAAGTATCTGTCTCGACCGTCCAAAGCTTTTCAAGTTGGTAGAACTCACGAATATTCGGCTGCATAACATGAACAATCGTATCACCCAGGTCTATTAGCACCCATTCACCCGCATCCATTCCTTCAACACCGAGGGGGATTAATCCGTGCTTTTTAGAAACCATCGATACTTCCATTGCAAGAGACTTTACATGTCTATTTGATGAGCCTGTCACAATCACTATATGATCAGCAAAAGAGCACTTACCGCTCACATCAATCACTTCAATGTGCTGACCTTTTTTATCATCCAGCGCTTCGGTGACTTTTGTTAATAACTGCTGAGCCATATTTTCTATACCTTATTTTCTAATTATTGAGTTATCTATAAAAACTGTTTTTGTTAATCACGTCTAAACACTGACTCGTCAGCATTTCTTTTACAGTTTTTTTATCTTTAATGCGTTGTCTAATCTGTGTTGCCGAAATATCGAGAGGCTTCACTGACTGACAGTAAATTTTACCATGTGTTTGCTGCTTTAGTTGCGACTTATCCTTTGTTAAAAAAGGAGTAATATAACTTTTTACTGCTGCTTCAAACTGGTTATCAAACCCAGCACGATCGGTCACCACGATATGCGTCAATTTTATTAGCTCTTCCCAGCGATGCCACGACATCAAACCATTAAAAGCCTCCATGCCTAACACCAACACCAGCGAGTCATTTGGATACTTTCGACGAAAATCCGATAACGTATCTACCATATAACTCGGCCCACTTCGCTCCATTTCGCAACTATCCGCCACTAGCGAGGGGTACTCACTCACTGCCAACTTCAATAAAGAGAATCGTTGTTCCGCTGATAACACCGGCGCAATACGATGCGGTGGATTAGCTGATAAAACCATTCTCACCTCATCTAAGCCTATCTCTTTTTGCACTGCGCTTGCCGCTGTCAAATGCCCCAAATGAATGGGGTCAAACGTCCCGCCATATATTCCAATAAATTTGGCCATCACTCACAGCATCTCAAAACAAGCAAACAACAAGCCCATTAATGAAGCAAAACTACTGACGAATATGCCCATCACCTAACACAATATATTTTTGCGTCGTCAAACCAATCAGCCCAACAGGGCCACGCGCGTGCAGCTTGTTGGTGCTGATACCTATTTCACCACCCAAACCATACTCAAAGCCATCTGCAAACCGTGTCGAGGCATTGACCATCACAGAGCTCGAATCAACCTCACGTAAAAATTGCATTGCCTTAGAATAATCGGCCGTCACAATTGACTCGGTATGCCCAGACCCATGCTGATGAATATGATCCATAGCAGCTGTCATATCATCAACAACCCGAATTGACAAAATAGGGGCAAGGTACTCTTCGTCCCAATCAGCCTCAACAGCTTTCTCGCAACTGGGTATAATTTGACAAGTTTTTTCACAGCCACGTAACTCCACTCCCTTATCAGTGTAGAGTTTCGCTAATTCCGGCAAGATATCTTTTGCAATACCTTCGGCCAGCAATAAAGTTTCCATTGTATTACAGGTACCATAACGCTGTGTTTTTGCATTGAGCGCAATCGATTTCGCCATTTCTTTATCCGCCAAATCGTCAATATAGACATGACATACTCCATGCAAATGCTTAATCACTGGCACCCGTGCTTCTTTAGTGACCCGTTCAATCAGGCCCTTACCGCCTCGTGGGATAATAACATCCACAAAATCTTCCATACGTATTAACTCACCAACCGCATTACGGTCCGTTGTTTCAACAACTTGAACCACCTCGGTTGGTAAGCCTGCTTGATTTAAACCTTTGGTAATACAAGCTGCAATGGCTTGATTTGAGTGTTTTGCTTCCGAGCCGCCACGTAAAATACTTGCGTTACCTGACTTCAGGCATAACGCAGCCGCATCGGCAGTTACATTAGGACGTGACTCATAAATAATACCGATCACACCTAATGGGACACGCATTTGACCAACTTTTATTCCCGAAGGTCGTGAGTTAATTTGACTGATTTCCCCTGCAGGATCAGGTAAGGCGATTATCTGCTTTAAGCCTTCTGAGATGGCCTGTACACGTTCTTCATTCAACGCTAAACGATCTAATAAAGCAGCATCAAGGCCACTGTCCTGGCCAGCTTTTACATCTAGCGCATTGGCCTGTAAAATAGCACTTTGTTGATGTTCTATTTCATCAGCTATAAACGCCAGAGCTTGATTTTTAACGCCAGTATCTGCATTAGCAATAACACGGGCAGCACGTTTTGCCCGCTCACCCACGCTATACATATAGTCTTTTAGTTCACTCATTTTTTTCCTATAAAAATCATTATTTTTGACATTAATTATACTACGGTTGGTTATTGAAACGTTTCGGCTCACAAAACGCTAAACAAATTTGCTCAATCATCAGCCATTCATCCCCTGTCTCAACACCTTTTGTCACCCGTTCGGCCTTTGCGCAAGCCTGAATCATCGCTTGCCACTGACCAAGCCCTCCTCTAGATAGAGCCTTCATATAAGTGTTTTTTTTACTGTCCCAAATCCGGTGCTTTTTAAACGTTGCGTCACGTCGACCCATTGTTTTTTCTTCAAAGCTTAAGCTGGCAAGAATCCGTAATTCGCGCATTAAAGCCCATAAAACGACAGGTGCCGCCAGCTTTTCCCCTAACAAGCCTTTTAATATTTGAAGTGCTCTTGCCGCGTCACCCAACAGCAAGCTATCGGTCAGCTTGAAAACATCATACCGTGCATTATCTGCCACCGTATTTGAGATGTCTTCTATTGATAATTCTACTGGGCCAAATAATGTGTGAAGTTTTTCAATTTCTTGATCAGCAGCCAGCAAATTCCCCTCAACACTGTCTGCTAGCAATTTAACACCTTGGGCGCTTGCCTTTAAGCCTTTTCGCTTCAGACGATGGTCCAACCATCTCAACAATTTATCATCAACCAGAGGCCACACTTGCACCACTACCCCATGTTGATCTATCGATTTAAACCATTTTGACTTTTTTGCAGAACCATCTAACTTGCCGGCGACAATAATCAGTAGATTGTCGGCAGACAAATCATCTAGCATTTTTTCTATCGCTTGTGATCCTTCTCGCCCCGGTTTAGCCGTTGGTAAATTTAATTCAATTAGGTTCTTTTCGGCAAATAATGACTGGTTCAAACTAACGGCATAAAGCTGGTTCCAATCAAACTGCCCCTCAACATGCAACACCTGACGGTTCACAAACCCCGCGTTTCTGGCCTGCTGACGAATTAAGTCAACAGCCTCACCTTGCTGTAATGGCTCAGCACCGGACACTAAATACACCGGTGCTAGTTTTTTATTCAGCGAAGAAGATAATTGATTAACGTCTAACTGCATAGGCTCTGGCCCAACACAGGCCAGCTAATTGAGTTAATGAACCACCGCGTCTACTTTTACTGCTTGTATATGCCTTAAAATTTGTTGGGCCGCATCTCGTTTTAAATCACGCGCAATAACCGCTGACTCATTGGTTCGACCTATAATGTCATTTTCATCGTTGATGAAATCACGCACTAATAATAGCGCTTGGTCATCTAAAAGCACCTGACCATTCGCCATCACCAAACTATAAATGACGGAGTACTGCATTTCTGACTCACGAACTTTACCTCTTGAGTCCACACTCAAGGTTCTATTTTCTGACTCTTCTTTTTTAATCGTTAATATCGCATCGGCATCTGAACGCTGGCTTACCACTTCTGCGGAGTACCCAAGCAGCTCTTTCAAATCTCTTACTAAGTCAGTGTGCTGAGGGCCAGCCACATAAATTTTCTGAAGTTCAGCAGGTAGCTCGAAAGCTCCTCGTAATTTAAAACCGCACGCCGTTAATGAAACTGACAACAGGCAAAGTATTGTCATTAAACGCAGTATCACAAAAAAGTGTGTTCGAGTGTTCATCATATTTTAGTCCGCTAAATAACAATATTAACCAGTCTCTTCGGCACAATAATAACCTTTCGAACAGGTTTTCCGTCAATAAATTTATTAACATTGTCCTCTGATAACGCTAACTTTTCTATGCTTTCTTTAGATGCATCGGCCGCCACCAGCAGCTTAGCTCTTAATTTGCCATTTACTTGCACCACCATTTGCACTTTGTCCAACACCAACGCCGTCTCATCAAATTCTGGCCACGTTACGTCGATCAGTGGATCCTGATGACCCAAGGCTTGCCACATCTGATCACAAACATGAGGAATAATCGGCGACAACATCAATACAATGCTTTCTAACGCTTCTTGTAGCAAGGCTCGAGAAGCATCCGTTTCGGCTTTAAATTTAGACACTGAGTTTAACAATTCCATATTAGCCGCAATGGCTGTATTGAACGTTAAACGGCGACCATAATCATCATTGACCTTATTTAAGGTTTCATGGACCTGTCGACGAAGCACCTTATCTTCACTGCTTAATTGATCAACTGTATATCCGCTGATTAAGCCGCCATCGACATGCTCTTTGACTTGACGCCATAAGCGACGAATAAATCGAAATGAGCCTTCGACTGCGCTGTCAGACCATTCTAATGATTGCTCTGGAGGCGCAGCAAACATAGTGAATAGGCGCACCGTATCGGCACCGTACTTTTCAATTAAACCTTGCGGATCAACCGTATTGCCTTTCGATTTTGACATTTTCGTGCCATCTTTAAGCACCATCCCTTGCGTTAACAAGTTCTTAAACGGCTCATCGCAAGACACCAAGCCAAGGTCACGCAATAATTTTGTATAAAACCGCGAATACAGGAGATGCAAAATAGCATGTTCAATACCACCGATATATTGATCAACCGGCAGCCAATAGTTAGCTCGTTCATCTAACATCGCTTGATCATTATCTGCACAACAATAACGTGCAAAATACCATGAAGACTCCATGAACGTATCAAACGTATCGGTTTCTCTTTTAGCTTGCTGACCACACGTTGGACAGCTTGTATTAATAAATTCTTCGTGCCTTGCTAAGGGCGACCCGACCCCTTCCAAGGACACATCCTTAGGCAAAATAACCGGTAACTGCTCATCGGGCACTGGCACAGTACCGCAGTCATCACAATAAATAACCGGCACAGGTGTTCCCCAATAACGTTGACGTGAAATACCCCAATCACGCAAACGAAAGTTAACCGTTTTTTTGCCCTTACCCTTGGCACTTAATGATTCAGCAATTGCATCGAAGGCCTGCTGAAAATCTAAACCATCAAATTCCGCTGAATTAAGTAACGTTCCTTTGCCCGTATACGCTTGCTTTGTAAGATCAATCTCACCAGGGTTATCGGTAGCTATAACTTGCTTGATTGCTAAGCCATACTTGTTCGCAAACTCGAAATCACGCTGATCATGAGCAGGCACTGACATCACTGCTCCGGTTCCATAATGCATTAATACAAAATTTGCGATCCAAATAGGTACCGTCTCACCCGTTAATGGATGAATCGCCTTAAGCCCCGAATCAATGCCCTTTTTCTCCATTGTCTCCATCGCAGCTTCCGATGTTTCCATGGTTTTACATTGATCTAAAAATTCAGCAATATCGGTATTATTTTCTGCCGCTTGGAGAGCCAGAGGGTGCTCTGCCGCAACCGCAACATAGGTAACACCCATTAAAGTATCTGGTCGTGTCGTATAAACAGGTAAGGTACTATCACTGCCTTCAATATCAAACGACAGTTCAACACCTTCTGAACGACCAATCCAGTTTTGCTGCATAGTGCGAACCTGCTCAGGCCAGCCTTCCAACTCTTTCAACGAGCTCAATAATTCGTCAGCATAGTTTGTAATTCGCATAAACCATTGTGAAATTTCGCGTTTTTCAACCTCGTTATCACAACGCCAACAGCAACCATCAATCACCTGTTCATTTGCTAACACCGTATTACAATCTGGACACCAGTTAAGCGGTGCTGTTTTTTTATACACCAAGTCTTTTTCAAGTAAGCGCGTAAAGAACCACTGTTCCCAACGATAGTAATCATCATTACAAGTGGCTACTTCACGCTTCCAATCATAGCCAAAACCCAATTGTTTAAGTTGGGTGCGCATATAATCAATATTATCTGAGGTCCAGCCACCAGGGTGCACTCCATGTTTCATCGCTGCATTTTCCGCCGGTAACCCAAAGGCATCCCAACCCATCGGTTGCATCACATTTTTACCTTTCATCCGCTGGTAACGGCTAACTACATCACCAATGGTGTAATTACGAACATGTCCCATATGTAACCGCCCACTCGGATACGGAAACATAGACAAACAATAGTATTTTTCCTTTGTTGTGTCCTCGGTTACTTCAAAAGCCCCCGTTAATTGCCATTTTTCTTGAACACTCTTTTCAATAAGAGAAGGTTGATATTCTTCTTGCATTTTTTTACCGTCGGACACACTATTTAATAAGGTGGGTAGAATACCTTAGCTACCTATAAATCTAAAGTTGAATTAAATAGAAGGTTACATCTTCTGTTTGTATAAACTTTAAGCCCAATGGGTCTGAAGTTGAATTGAGAAGACTAGACCTTCATACAGGGAGATCTTATGAACAACTCAATACAAGATAAGTTACTTCAAGCCTACGATAAGATGATGCAACGCCTCCATGACACCGTTGAACGGGCTGAAAAAATTGCTATTCCAACTCTTAGTGAAAACCTAAAACATGCACAAGAAAAAGCCGTTAAACTAGGCGAACTGACAAAAGAGGAAGCAAGTAAAGTTGCCGACTATTTAAAAAGGGACTTAGAAGACGCCTCAGCCTATCTACAAACCACAAAAAAGGAGTTCTCTGACTGGCTATCTTTTGAGTCAAATTTGATAGAGGGTAAAATCGGTGACTGGACCCATTCGGTCGTCGATAAAGCAAAATTAGAGTGGGAGAACTTAAACTTAGATACCATAAAGGGAACGCTTTACCATTCAGGAGAGCTTACAGGCCCTGGCACTCTTGAGTGCACCCAATGTAAACAGACACTGAACTTTAAAAAAACCGGACATATTCCCCCATGTCCAACCTGCCATAAAACTGAATTTAAACGTCGCAAAAAGAAGGTGGTTAAAAAATGAACCGTGTTATTTTTAATAAAAAAGGTGGTGTTGGCAAATCTACTATTACCTGCAATTTAGCCGCAATTAGTGCGTCGAAAGGTAAAAAAACCTTGGTCATCGACCTTGATACACAAGGCAACTCAACTCACTATTTACTCGGCCAGCAATCAAATACGCTTGAATCCACATTGGCAGATTTTTATACCAACACCCTTAACGTAAGCCTATTTCCAAAAGATTTCAGCGATTTTATCTATGAAACTGGTATGCCAAATTTATATGTCATGCCATCACACCCAGGCATGGACAATCTACACGCAAAGCTTGAATCTCGTTACAAAATATATAAATTGAAAGAAGCGTTAGACACCATGGGAGAGTTTGATAATATTTTTATCGACACGCCACCAGCGCTCAACTTCTACACCCGTTCGGCACTAATCGCCGCAAATAGCTGCATCATTCCCTTCGATTGCGATGTTTTTTCAAAACAAGCCTTGTATTCCTTACTCGATACTGTCGCCGAAGTTAAAGCTGACCATAACCCAAACTTGGAGATTGAGGGTATTGTTGTCAACCAGTTCCAAAAACGCGCAAAACTACCGACCCAGCTACTAGAAGAACTTATTGACGACAATTTAAAGCTTTTCAAAAGCATGATCTCCCCTTCTGTAAAAATACGAGAATCCCATAGCGCAAGCCAATCCATGATCCAATATGCGCCAAACCATAAAATCACCGAGGAGTTTAAAAGCCTTTATCAGGAATTAAAGAAAAAATAATTGGATTCTCCCCTAACGTTAGGTTTACACTCTACGGCGGTTATAAATTACCTACATTTAACACTTTTTAAAATCAACACAGCAAACGTAAGGTCACAATGAAAAAACTATTTGGCTTATTTGGTGGGGCAAAAAAAACCCCTTTAAAGGCAACTATTCAGCCATCTGGCAAATCATTTGAAGTTCCAAAAAACAACACTTTGTTACAGACTGCGCTCAATGAAGGGGTTAATTTTCCGTTTCACTGCACGGTGGGCACCTGTGGAAATTGTCGCTGCAAATTACTCGATGGTGAAGTTAAAGCCATCATGGATTTTTCATACACCTTATCAGAACCAGAACTTGATGAAGGCTACATTCTTGCCTGCCAAAGCTTATTGAAGACCGATGTTATCATTGAGCTTGAAGCCGACGCTAACCAACCCAAACACTCAGTAAAAACCTATAAGGGAACCATTACTGACACCCACATGCATACACATGACATTATGGAAGTGACGGTGGAATTAGACCAAGCAATTTCATTCACCGCAGGGCAATTTGCCGATATAGGACTTGAGGGGTTTTCTCGCCACCGCAGTTACTCTTTCGCCAATGCGCCGGCTGCTAATGGCCAAAAAACGCTAAGTTTTCATGTTAGAAATGTGCCCGGTGGCGACTACACCCAATGGCTGTTTGAAAAAGACCGAAAAGGCGAAGCCTTTGAACTGCACGGCCCTAGCGGTGCGTTTTGGTTAAGAACTTCAGATGCGCCAATTCTCGCCATCGCAGGTGGTAGCGGCATGGCACCACTAAAATCTATTTTAGAAGATGCCTTAAAAAATAACATTAATAGACCCGTTACCTATTTATTTGGTGCCCGTGCTCAACGCGATCTCTATTGTCTTGATGATATGAAAAAACTAACAGAAAAGTGGTCCAACTCTTTTAAATTTGTACCCGTGCTGTCCGAGGAGCCTGAAGATTCAGACTGGACTGGAAAACGTGGTCTGGTCACCGACTTTATTGACGATGAAACTATCGGTTTTTCCGTGTCTGATAGTCACGCCTACCTATGTGGCCCGCCAGGAATGATTGATGCAACACTGGTAAAGCTTGAAGAGGCTAATATCAGTTTAGATAATATTCATTACGACAAATTTTTGGACTCTAGGCAGTTAGAGAGCTGATTTTCGAACTACCCTAGAGTTAAATCTGTTTCGCCTTCAGCAAACCAGCATAAGAGCGTCATGTTCATCTGGCCGCCTTTAGTCTGTTAAGCACTGTAGGCGGGGCGATTTTTTATACGGTCCCTTTTTAAAAAACTCACCAGTACCATCACCACAACAAAACCTAAAAAGCCCCACCAACCACCTTGGACAAAAGGGGTAGCGCCCTTTAACGGCGTTATCTCCCCAGTTAATGCAGTGCGTCTAAACATCGGCGCTTGTTTAATAACTTGCCCCGCAGGGTCAATAATTGCCGTAATACCCGTATTGGTAGACCTTAATAAAAAGCGCCCACTTTCCAACGAACGCATCCGAGCCATCTGAAAATGTTGGTACGGTGCAATCGTGTCGCCAAACCAGGTATCGTTACTCACGTTCACTAAATACGCTGCCTCAGGAAGCCCATCAATGGATGTTTGCTGAAAAGCATCTTCGTAACAAATAGACGATGCAAACGGAAAACCCGCCCCTTGTAAAAGCGTTTGCTGATCACCTCCGGCTGAAAAATCGGACATGGGTATTTTTAGAAAATTTAAAATAATGGTCGATAGAGGCTTCAATGGCATATATTCACCCAGAGGCACTAAATGACGCTTAAGGTAAAAATCATTCGAATATCGAACACTGTATAAGCCATTATAATAATCGCTGCCATTAGTAGACATGACGGGTAGCCCTAGAACAATATCTATATCACGTTCATCTACCTCCCTTTTTAGTTGTGGTATCAACGTGTTTTCCACCCGATGCAAAAAAGCAGGCACAGATGTTTCAGGCCAAACAATTAAATCAACACCATGCTGTTGCCTTGTCATTTGCAGATAAATGTCGATGTTTTTTTGCTTAAATGACGGCAGCCATTTTATTTCTTGTGGGATATTACCTTGCAATAAGGCTACTTTAATCGGCGCTCCTGCAGGCTCCGTCCATTCGATGTTTTTAAGCATAAATCCACTGAGCCAAACGGACACAATTAAAGTACTAGCAAACATCATCTGCCTTTTTCCTAACTTATGAAGGCAGTATGAAATCGCCCCAACCATTACGACTAACAACCAAGAAACCCCCAACACCCCAACGATAGGGGCCCAAGCAGACAGCCAAGTATCGACTTGGCTAAAACCCAGTGACAACCATGGAAACCCAGTAAACAAGACGCCTCGTAACGCTTCTAACCCAACCCATAAACTGGGCAACGCCAATAAATACCGAACCGCAAGGCGCCGGTAAAAAAATCGGTTCATCAAATATGCAAATAACGCCATATAAAGCGCAAGAATGGCCACCATTCCTAACATGATAATGATGGCTAACCACAATGGAGCATTTGCAAAGTGGTGAATACTAAAGTAAACCCAATAGACACCATGAGCAAAATACCCCCAACCAAAGGCATAGCCCATTAACGCTGCTGTTGATGGCCTTAATTGGCGTAAGGTCAATAGAAATAAAACGGGAGACAGCACCGCCATAAGCGGAAGGTCGTAAGGTGAAAACGCTAGTGGGAGTAAGGCACCAGAAAAAATTGCAGCAATAACATGCATGCCCTGCTTAGGATTCATCAGCATTATTCGCCCTGCATTTTCCTGACTTTATTCTTCCTCAACCGCATCTAGAATGGTCATACGAAGTAAATGAACACGACGATTATCAGCCCTTAACACCTCAAATAAAAAGCCATCAATTTGTGTTTTTTCACCATGTTCAGGCACATGACCGAAGCTTTTAACCACCATACCACCCACTGTATCAACATCGTCTGGATAATCGGTTTCAAAACGTTCATTAAAATCGGCAATTTCGGTTAAGGCTTTAATGTTGTATTCATATTCGCTACGCTGAAGAATAAACGCTTCTTCTTCAAAATCATGCTCATCTTCAATCTCACCAACAATTTGCTCAAGCACATCTTCAATCGTGATAAGACCCGCAACTGAACCATACTCGTCAATCACAATCGCCATGTGATTTCTATTCGCACGAAACTCATGCAACATCACATTTAAACGCTTACTTTCAGGCACAAAAATCGCGGGGCGCATGACATCCTTTACGTCAAACTTTTCATCCTTATGAGTAACAACATAGTTCAATAAATCTTTCGCCAACAAAATACCAGCCACTTGTGAGGTTTCTTCATCTTGAACAGGAAAACGAGAGTGTGCTGACTCCGTCACGCGAGGAAAGATATCTTTCAATTCTGCTTCTCGAGGAATAAAAACTATCTGCGAACGAGGAATCATAATATCTCGCACCTGTAACTCTGAGACTTGCAAAACACCTTCAATCATCGCTAAGGCATCCTGCCCTAATAAATCTCTTTTCTCCGCATCACGCATTAACTGCACTAGGTCTTCACGATCTTTTGGCTCGCCCATTAGCGCCTGCCCTAATCGTTCTATCCAAGATCGATTTTCAAGTGTGTCATTTTTTGTCTGGTTCATATTATTGCTCAACCCTCATAAGGGTTCTTAATCCCGATACTATTCAAAAGTTTTATTTCTAACAATTCCATGACCTGAGCATCATCGTCATTAATGTGATCATAACCTTGAAGGTGTAAACAACCATGGATCACCATATGCGCCCAGTGTGCAGCCGCTTGCTTCCCCTGCTCTTCCGCCTCACGCAACACCACAGGTACACAAATAACTAAGTCGCCTAGGGTTTCTTCCGATAAGGCACCGTCAGGCAAACCACTTGGGCTTTCGAACGGAAAGCTTAAAACATTCGTTGGCCCTTTCTTTTGACGATAGGCTTCATTTAAAGCAGCTGACTCATCTTCGTCTACCAATCTTATAACGACTTCAGCATCTTTTTGCTGTTGGAGTCCAAGTTTAACCCAATCAATCAACGATTGTTGCTCAGGCAATTCGCTACAGTCACTGGCTATTTGTAATTCAACACTCATGATTTAGCGTGCTTTTCATAGGCCGACACAATTTTTTGTACGATCGGATGCCTCACCACATCTGTATTTTTAAACTGCGTAAAACTAATGCTGTCTATGCCCTTTAAAATCTTCATGACCAATTTCAAACCCGATTCGGTATGCCCTGGTAGGTCTATCTGAGTAATATCACCCGTCACCACCACTGTAGACCCATAACCAATTCGTGTTAAAAACATTTTAATTTGTTCTGGCGTTGTATTTTGCGCCTCATCTAAAATAATAAATGCTTCGCTCAATGTTCGGCCTCGCATAAAAGCCAATGGCGCAATCTCTATTACATTTCGTTCAATAAGTTTTTCGACTCGCTCGACACCTAACATCTCATATAAAGCATCGTACAAAGGTCTTAAATATGGATTAATTTTTTCACTTAAATCGCCCGGTAAAAAACCCAGTCGTTCACCCGCCTCTACCGCTGGGCGAGCTAGAATAATTCGTGATACTTTCTCTGCTTCTAAGGCTTCTACTGCACAGGCTACAGCCAAATATGTTTTACCCGTCCCTGCCGGCCCAATGCCAAAAACAATATCATTTTTTGGAATACTTTTAACGTAAGACTGTTGGTTACCACCACGTGGCTTAATTACTTTTTTTCTAGTATGGATAACGGCGGTGTCATCTAGATCCACCGGTTGCTCTACAGACATCTTTGTTTCCTGCATTAATAAATGTACCTTTTCAGGTGTTAATTGATCGCTTTCGGTACTTTTATACAGCGCTTTTAACGCCGTAATCGCTACTCCAACCCCAATCTCCAAACCGGTCACGCTAAAATGATGCCCTCGATGTTTTACATCAACATCTAAACGCCGTTCTAACTGTGTGATATGCTCATTAAATTGGCCGCACAAACTGGCCAAACGTTTATTGTTGGCTGGCGTTAAGATCACATCAGTGGTTTTAAGTTTGCTACTCAATTTATGAAGCTGTACGCCTTTCTTGAAGAGACTGACTAGCCTCCCTATCTGCTGCTGTCACTACCCGTCCCCTTAGAGAGTATGGCAAGGCTTCTGTAATTAACACATCAACAAATTGCCCTTTTAGCCGAGTATGGCCAGCAAAGTTTACAACGCGATTATTCTCTGTACGCCCGGTCATTTGTAAAGAATTCTTCTTTGACTCACCTTCCACCAAAAGCCGTTGAACAGTGCCAACCATGCTTTTCGAAATATCTGCCGTTTGCTGGGTAATAATATTCTGTAGTCGCTCAAGACGTTGCTTTTTAACATCCATATCAATATCATCTGGCATTTCTGCCGCTGGCGTTCCTGGACGAGCACTAAAAATAAAGCTAAATGAAAAGTCGAAGCCTATTTTTTCGATTAGCTGTATGGTGTCTTCAAACTCCTCATCGGTTTCTTGTGGAAAACCAACAATGAAGTCTGATGAAAAGCTCATATTCGGACGAATCTTTTTAAGACGTTGAAGTTTTTCAATATATAAATCTATTTCATGCCCGCGTTTCATTCGTGCCAACACGCTATTGCTGCCGCTTTGCACTGGCAAATGAAGGTGATCAACTAACTCTGGAATATCCTCATACGCTTGAATTAAACTTTCTGAAAACTCCTTTGGGTGTGATGTGGTATATCGGATACGATCAATACCATCAATTGCTGCAACGTAATGCAGCAGTAACGCAAAATCAGCGATATCTCCATCGCTCATTTCTCCGCGATAGGCGTTAACATTTTGCCCCAATAAATTAACTTCTCTAACCCCTTGCGACGCTAAACTCGATACTTCTGCAATCACATCATCTAAAGGTCTACTGACTTCCTCGCCGCGTGTATAGGGAACAACGCAAAAGGTACAATATTTACTGCACCCTTCCATAACTGATACGAAAGCTTTCGGCCCTTCTGCACGAGGTTCTGGCAAATTATCAAACTTTTCAATTTCCGGAAAAGAAATGTCCATTACCAGTTTCTTTTTTGTTTGCGCCTCTTTCAACATCGCTGGTAAACGGTGCAAGGTCTGTGGACCAAACACTACATCAACATAGGGTGCTCTTCGCCGTATAATTTTGCCCTCTTGACTGGCAACACAACCACCTACGCCTATTAATAAGTCGGGGTTCTTTTCTTTCAATGGGCGCCAGCGCCCTAATTGATGAAAAACACGCTCTTGTGCTTTTTCTCTAATTGAGCAGGTATTAAGCAGCAATACATCTGCTTCTTTTTCATTATCTGTTAACCGTAGGTCATGCGATTGCGCAAGCACATCCGCCATTTTTTCAGAATCATATTCATTCATCTGACAACCATGGGTGCGTATAAAAAGTTTTTTAGTCATATTCGTTAATTTTAACACGCAACGAGAGGCCGTTGCTCAACTTGGTCCACCAGCTTTTCTTACCATCATGCCCTTTGATGGGTTATAACCCCAAACGGCCACTAACAAAAACACAATAAACGCCACTAAGGTATACACAAAAGCAGCTAGGTTAAACTGCCCATACAGCGCAAATCGAAGCAACTCAACCGCTTGTGAAAACGGATTATAACTTGCCAAGGTATGCAATAACTCGCTTGATTCTTTAATTTTCCATAACGGATAAAGCGCCGTAGACATAAAAAACATTGGGAAAATAACAAAATTCATCACCCCTGCAAAGTTTTCTAACTGTTTTATAAAAGACGACAGCAACATTCCTAACGCTCCGAGCATTAAACCCGCTAGGACCAACGCCGGAAATAAAGTCAGATAGCCCAGCCATGGTGCTTGAATGTCATAGAACCACGCAATCAGCAAAAACACATACGCTTGAAGGATCGAAACAAACGTCCCGGCCATTAATTTTCCAGTGAGTAAAAACCAACGTGGCAAAGGGCTAACTAAGAGTGTTTTCATGCTACCCATTTCGCGGTCATAGACCATCGATAAGGAACTTTGCATGCCATTGAAGAGTTGAATCATGCCAATCAAACCAGCAGTAATATACACCTCATACAATATGTACGTTTCATACGGTGGCATAATCGCAATTCCCAAGGTAGAGCGAAAACCCGCTGCAAAAACAAACAACCAAACCAAGGGCCTAACTAACGCCGCAATAAAACGTTCACGTTGAAGCAAAAATCGCCACAACTCTCGTTTTATAATACCTTTCAATGCAATAAAGGCATGCTTAAGCCTCATGATGATATCCCCTGTGTTAAGCGCTTAAACGCACGGGAGATGTCATCTGTAGAGTCCCCACCACATACTTGGCTCACCGGCCCTTGTGCTTTGATTTCCCCTTGATGCAAAACAAGCAACTTATCAGACGGATACACCTCATCGATCAAATGCGTTGCCCAAAGAACCGACAACCCATCATCTTTGCATAACGCATGCACGTGCTCAACAATCCCTTTACGGCTTGACACATCCAAACCAACAGTGGGCTCATCTAATAACAATAAAGATGGCTTATGTAACAGCGCTCTGGCTATTTCCACACGCCGACGATGCCCGCCATTGAGCTGACGAATTTTTTCATCTTTACGCGCCAACATACCCTGCCTTTCTAGTTCTTCACTTACTCGAACGGAAGCCTGTTTACGCGACATACCGTGCAACGAGGCGTGATAATAAAGATTTTGCAGAACACTTAAATCCATATCTAGTGTTGTTTGCTGAAACACCACCCCTAAATTCGCCAAAGCCTGACAAGCTTGCGTCTTAACGTTAAACCCATTAATGCTAATTTCACCGGAACGACTGTCGTACAAATGCGTTATCAACGAAAACAAGGTCGACTTGCCCGCACCATTAGGCCCTAACAAAATAGCGCACTCACCAGCTGCTATTGAAAAATTAATGTCCGATAAGGCTGCTGTATTTCCATACGCATAACTTAGCGTTTTAACAGCTAATGAAAGACTCATTATTTAACCGCAATACCCCAAGGGTAACGACCAACCCGTACAGATTTTGTTACTGTTAAGGTTTCCACATCAATAATCGAAATGTCATTACTGACACCATTAGTTGTATACAACCGCTTTAAGTCTGGCGAAAACGCAAGGTTCCATACCCGTTGGCCAACTAATAAATACTTGATGACCGTCATTGTTTCAATATCCAAAACAGCAACACGGTTCGCAGGACCCAACGCAACAAATAAAAATTTATTATTCGGGTGCGCCAACACACCGACCGGTTGAATAAGCGCCTTATCAACCCCGGCTATTTCAAACTGTACTTTACTGACAATTTGCTTCGTCGACACATTAATACGAGACAAAGAACCTGCTATTTCAGAGCTTACAAACAGCGCTTGACCGTCTACAGAAAACTCTGCTGCCCTAGGACGTGAATCGACCAAGGTATTCTCTTTTATCGTTTGCTCTGTAGGATCAATCCAATGGACCATATTAGTTGTTTCAGATGTATTAACTACCCACTTTCCATCAAGAGACACAGCAATACCTTCAGGTTCCACGCCAACCGGGATCTCAGCAATTACGTTCTTTGTTTGCAAATCAATCACTGTGACAATATTGTCATCTTCATTAGATACGTACAACCAAAGGCCATTAGGGTGAATCTTGAACAATTCCGGGTCATCACCTGATGGCAGCTCACCCACCACCTTTAAGCTTGCGGTATCTATAACCTGAATGGTGTCATCGTCACTCGCTGCGACATAGAGTTGTGTTTTATCGTTGTTGAAGGCTACACCACGTGGGCGCTGACCCAACGGCACTGTTTGCAACAACTGCCCTGTTTCACCGTTAACCACAGCCAAGGCGTTGTCTTTTTCTAATGTTATATAAAGTGTATCTGCAAAACTGACTGTCGAAAAAATTATTAAAAACGCGAAGAGGTATTTATTCATTATTATTTTTAGCGTAATTCACATGTTGATTCGAGCTTATCATACCCTAGCGTATCTAAATAAGTCCGCGGGTGTAAAAACTCTTTAAGCGGCAATACCGAGACAATTGAGCGTGGCGTTGCCAATAAAACAGGCTGACGTAACTGTTGATTCCAACGCCTAAATGTAAGCTTTACACCTTTAAAACCGGCCAAACTAAAACGATCACTGAGGATATATTTTTTTACTTCAGCTGGCTCCACTTTATTGGCTCGTGTCACCGCCTCACCTACCGTACGAACGGCTAACCATGACGAGTAATCAACATCATTCATCCAGCGGCCAGCTTGCTTATAAAACCTATTTTGCATTTGAACTGCGCCCCATCGCTCGTGGGTTCTATGCCAAGCACTTGGCACTAAACCCTGCGTGCCAATAATAGGTCGAGGTAACCAAGTATTCATCGTTAAGTATTCACCAAATAAGCCTTTTACATCCGCTACCGCTAAAACATCATACTCAGCGCCCTGAGTAAATACAGGGATTTCTGCTTGCGCTGTGCGACGAGCATCATGATCAAAATTCCACGTTTTTTCTTTTACGATTTTTATCCCAAAACGTTTTGCAGCACGCTTAATAGCATTAGCAAAGCGTTGGTCTTCTTCATCGTTCCCCTTAACCAAAAACCAATTTTGCCAGCGTTTTTTCAGCATCCATTGAGCAAGTGCATCTGCTTTCATAGCATCACTTGGAATAATATGAAAGATGTTTGCACTACAACTGTTATTCCTTAGCCTGTCATCTGTCGATGAAACATTGAAGAGCAATATATTCTTCGGCTTGGCCAAGGCAGAGATTTTTTCCAGTGTTGATGCTTGAACATCGACGAGGATATAGCGATAACCTCCTTCTACCAATAGATTGAAGGCGCTAATTACATCAGCATGAAGAGGCACCTCAATGTGCTTCAAGTCATAATGATGTCCTGTAAATTGCCCTGTGGTATTATTATCCTTGATGCCTAAGGTGGCTCCTTGAATACCTTCATCCGTTAGTATTGGGTCAAGGTTTGATAAGGCCGGCGGCACTGCTCTTTTTTCCGTAAGCAAGGCCAAACTCACCTTAACATCATTTGCTAGCACATGATTGGAGCCCATCACCATTAAGCAAGTTAAGAAAAAAACCACGCGCTTGTTTAATACCATATTATTCATTTTTTAACCGGCTCTTTAGCAATGGACACTGCCCTTTCAAGCGCTTCATGCGCTATCTGTGTGCAGCTTGACTTGTTTTTGATTTTATTTTGATTAAAACAGCACGTCTAGTGAAATTAAAGTCTAGAATGTGAGGCAAAAAAAAGCGACTCATAAAGAGTCGCCAAGAGGAGGAGAACATTATTACATTGGGCAGCGATCTGAGAGCAGAGCTGCAGTAACAATGTGATGTGAATATTATATTGCTTTGCAGCATACGTCAAGACTTATTCTAAAATTTACACATAAAAAGTTAGCCCGCTTTAAATAAAAGGAAAATAATGATTAATACATCTAAATATAATCGAGGTAGCAATGAACATTGAATCCTCGGCAGAAAACCCAGCTTTAGATGTTATTGAGCGCCACCCTAACAAAGCGACTCGCAAACCCATCTTATTTATTCATGGTGCGAACATGTCTGCATGGTGTTGGGACGAATACTTTATGCCTTTTTTTGCAGACCTGGGGCATCCAACCTATGCCATCAATCTACGCGGCCACGGGAAAAGCGGCGGAAGCGCCATGCTCGCTTCAAATAGCATTGCCGATTATGTTAATGACATTCAACGAGTTATCGATGAAATTGGCGAACCCCCAATTCTGATTGGTCACTCCTTAGGTGGGCTGATTATTCAAAAATATATAGAAAAGGAAACCGTTCCTGCCTGCATACTGATGGCTAGTGTTCCTGTTGACGGTCTTATTCCATCAATTATTGATTTGGCCTTGAACCCAACTTTTTATATGCAAATGAACCTTGGCGAACTTATCGGCACGTGGTTTTCACCGGTTGATCTTACCCGTAAATCTATATTTGCTGGCCACGTTAATGACGATGTTGTGATCCGTTATTGTGCTGAAATGCAACAAGGCTCTCCAAAAGCTTTGCTTGATACCTTATGGCTTGGTCTGCCTACGTACAAAAACCCTTTCGAGATCCCGATGTTAGCGCTCAGTGCTGATGAGGATACTTTCTTTAGGCCCGCACACATCAGAAAAACAGCAAAGGCATACAAGGCAGACTTCATTAATATGAAAAAAATGGGGCATACCATGATGATTGACGCTCACTGGCGTGAAAGTGCTGAAACCATTCAGCATTGGCTAGAAAAAAACCTTTAGCCGCTCATTAACGACATATACCTTAATAAAAAGGGCTGAATACACAGCCCTTTTTACGATCACTTAAAGCACCACAGCGATTTAAGATATCATCGCTTTGCTTTTCTCAACAATTAAGTGAAGTTTCTTCAAAATGACTGATAATTGCTCAATTTCCATTTCACTTTCAGCTTGAATTAATGACACCAAGTGCAAATAACGATCAATATCAGCGCGTTGAGTAGAGCACCACTCAGTGAGCCTTTTTTCCGTAGTATCGCCTTTATCAAATGATTTAAGTATAGCCGTTAACAAGGCACGATTTTCAGCATGCAATTCATCTCGTAAAGCCGACCGAGCCAAGGATTGCCAGTAGTTTTTCCGCGGTAAATAACTAATACATCCATGCAACCAACTGAGTTTAAGTTCGTTACTAACCACCGAATACACAGACAGAACATCCTCTATACCTCGATCAACAATACTGTTCACCGCAATAATATCTAAAGCAACAAACTCCAACTCTAGACAGGCAATCTTGTTAGCTAATACCTCATCCACGCCGCCTTCTTGGTAGTAAGCAGCTCGCTGCTCAACATGCTCTTTTTCAACGTCTGAAGCATGCGTTATCATCTTTTCCCCTATTAGGGAAACATTCTTAGCAAACTCATCAGTCACGTCGGTAACTGAAACGACTTGCGAACGGTTTCTCTGCAACCAATACATCGTACGTTCAACCAGCTTTCGTACATTCATCAACATATCGATCTGCACTTTGGGCGATACTTTATTATCTAGCGCCTCAATCTCGCTCCATATCACTTCTATATTAAAAATCTCGCAAGCAATCTTATAATTTTTAATAACCTCATCAATACAGGCACCCGCTTCATCTTTCATTCTAAAGGCAAATGATGGCCCTAGCCGGTTTACCATACTGTTAACTACCTGATTAACAATGATATCGTCTCGTAAGCGATGCTCCTCAATAGCGCTTACAAATTTATCCCGTAAGTTTGATGGGAAGTATGCCAATAACTCTTGTTTAAAATTTTCATCTTGTATAACTGAAGCGCCCTTCATTAAGTCCTTTAAAAGTAACTTGCTATAGGCAAAAATCACCGCCAACTCTGGGCGATGCAAGCCCTCGCCTTTAGCCTTCCGCTCTTCTATTTCTTCTTGGCTTGGTAAGAACTCAACTGTACGGTCTAACCGACCCTCTTGACCAAGTTGGTTGATCAAACGCCCATGCACTTCCAGCATGTCTGAGGATTGGCTTTCAACCATCGTAATGGCTTGTGTTTGCAGGTAATTATTTCTTAGTACCAACGTACTGACCTCATCGGTCATCTTGGCAAGAAGAGCATTGCGCTGCTTAATGGTCATATCGCCTTGCTCAACCAATTTATTAAGTAAGATTTTAATATTCACTTCGTGGTCTGAGCAATCCACACCTGCAGCATTATCAATAGCATCGGTATTAATGCGCCCTTTAGCCGCGTATTCAATCCGGCCTAATTGGGTAAACCCTAAATTTCCGCCTTCACCCACCACTTTGCAAGCAAGCTCTCGACCGTTAACCCTTAGTGCATCATTGGCCCGATCTCCTACATCAGCATCCGTCTCGATGCTAGATTTTACATACGTTCCTATACCACCGTTCCACAACAAATCTACCGGCGCTTTTAGCATCGCTCGAATAAGATTATTAGGCGTTAACACCTTATCGCTAACGCCTAATAACTTCTGTATTGGTGGCGTGAGGGCAATAGATTTATCTGCCCTTGAAAAAACACCTCCACCCTTCGAAATCAACGCCTTGTCATAGTCACTCCATGATGAACGTGGCAATTTAAATAACCGCTTACGCTCTTCAAATGAAGCACTGATATCGGGGTCTGGGTCTAAAAAAATGTGCATATGATTAAATGCACCGATAAGCCTAATCTTTTCAGATAACAACATTCCGTTACCAAACACATCTCCGGCCATATCGCCAATTCCGATCACGCTAAAAGGAGTTGTTTGAGTATCGACGCCTATCTCTCTAAAGTGTCGCTTTACCGACTCCCAAGCCCCTTTGGCGGTAATGCCCATTTTTTTATGGTCATACCCGACAGAACCTCCTGATGCAAATGCATCACCCAGCCAAAAGTCACGCTCAATAGCTATATTATTCGCAATATCAGAAAATGTTGCTGTCCCTTTATCTGCCGCCACCACTAGATAAGGATCATCATCGTCATACCGCACCACATCATGTGGCGGTATCACTTTTTCACCTTTCAAATTATCAGTGATATCTAACAAGGCACCAATAAAAATACTGTAACAAGCAACCACTTCTTCCATCATCTCGTCACGCGTTAAGCCGTCTAGAGAACGCTTAACGATAAAGCCACCTTTAGCGCCGGTTGGCACGATCACCGCATTTTTTGACATCTGCGCTTTCATCAAGCCTAAAATTTCTGTTCTAAAGTCCTCTTTTCGATCTGACCAACGCAAGCCACCACGCGCAACTGAGCCCCCTCTTAAATGTACCCCTTCAACACGAGGCGAATAAACAAATATTTCAAATTTTGGTCGCGGAGACGGCAACTCGGTCAGCGCTTCTGGGTTTAGCTTAAACGAGAGATACGGCACACCCGTACTATCGACAGTGCATTGGTAATAATTTGTCCGTAATGTTGACTGAATTAAATTCAAATACCGCCGTAGAATTCGATCTTCATCTAGCGACACGACCGTCTCAATTTCAGCAAGAATCTCTGCTTCCTGCTGCCCAATTTTTGTTTTTTTAGCTTTAATAGATGGGTCAAATCTAAGCTCAAATAAGCGCACTAAATGCCCCGCAATAATTGGGTTACTTTGCAAAGTTTGCTGAACATATGCCTGGCTAAAGGTTATTCCTGCTTGCCGCAAATACATATAATAGGCACGCAGTAACATAATCTGTTTCCAATCAAGGTTTGCCTTAATGACAAGCTGATTAAATCCATCGTTCTCAATATTTCCAGTCCAAACCTTTTCAAAAACCAATTGAAAGTTTTCTTTTATACTTTCTATGTCAGGCAGTTCTGTGTTGTACACCAAACCAAAATCATGCACCCAGTAACTCGACTGTGATGATAGATCAGTCACTTCAAACGGTCGCTCATCAAACACCGTAACACCCATGTTTTCTAGTACCGGTAACGTTTGCGATAAAGGAGCTGGCACCCCCTTATTAATTAACTTAAATTGTAAACCCTCGCCGTGCGACTCTAATGGTTGATACAAAGACATTTGAATTTGTTGGTCGGCACTGACTTTTAAACGTTCGGCTTTTTCAATATCGGCCACAGCAAACCTAGCTGGATAGTTATCTTTATACGCCGAAGTAAAACCATCACCATAACGATTCCAAAGCTCTGTGCCTTTCGTTTCCCCATGTCGATGAACTAAAGAAGATAATAAATCGTCCTTCCAATCTCTGAGCGCTTCAATGATTTCACTTTCCACTTCAGATACATCAAACTCACCCACCCAATCAGTATTGGTATGCACCATAAAATGAATCCGTGCAAAAATAGACTCGCTAAACTGGACATTAAAATCTACGCTATCGGTTTGCAGTTTAGCGCAAATGATCTGCTCCATTTTTTTTCTAGCCATCGTGTTGTAGCGATCTCTAGGCACGTAAACAAGCATTGATACGAAGCGCCCATACGCATCAATTCTTGCAAACACCCGAGTCCGTTGACGTTCTTTTAATTTTAGAACCCCCAGCGCTAAACTCAGTAATTGCTCATCATTTGAATGAAATAACTCATCTCGAGGCAAATCTTCTAGCACATTCATTAACGATTTGCCGCTGTGGCTATTTTCCTTGAAGTTTGATTTAGCAAAAACTTTGCTGATTTTTTTGCGTATTAAGGGGATTTCTCTCACCCTGACAAGGTAAGCCGCTGATGTGTATAGCCCTAAAAATCGATACTCGCCAATCACCTCACCGTGTTTATTGAATTTTTTTACCCCAACATAATCCATATACGCAGGACGATGAATAATAGATTTTGTGGTTGCCTTAGTCACAATTAACGGGCATGGCTCACTCATAAAGTCGCATGCCTTATCCGTTATAGGAATAACATCAGCTTGTGGGATAGCCGCTAGCTTATCTCTTAATATACCTTTACCGGAACCTTCTACAATTTTAAAACCATCCGATTCATTACCTTTAACCAACTCATATTCCCGACAGCCAAGAAATAAAAAATTATCGTCTTTAAGCCAGCTTAAAAAGGCTAACGATTCGTCAATATCTTCATTATTATCTTTTGGCGAAAACTCTTTTAGCATCTCGGCAGACTGCTGAAGTGAATTAATACTAGCTTTCCAGTCTTCATTAACCGCCGTATTGTAGGTGATCACTTTTTGAACTTGATCTGCCAACAGCTCAAGCCCGCCTCCCTTTGAAGCCTGGCGATCAACTTCTAATCGAATCATTGACTCACTGACTGTGCGCTCTTTACTTTGCCCAGGCTTAAGAAGGCCATTTTCATCACGCACGACTTCAATAATGGGGTGAACAACCAAGTGACAAGTTAAGCCGCTTTGATTTAAATTCATTGTTAACGAATTCAATAAAAACGGTCTATCCATGGTGACTATTTCTATAATGCTATAAGGGGATTGCCAGCCATGAGTTTCAAAGTCAGGGTTATAGACATTGACTTTAGACTCTTCACCTTGCCTAGACTGCGCTAAATTCCAATGCGCAATCGCCCCTCCATACAGGTCATCCAGCTCTCTTTCTGCTAAATCCTCCCAAGCCACGTCACGATAATATTCGTTAATAAAGCTCCGAATAATAGGCTCTTCTTTTTTATCAAAACGGTGATTGATAATTTTTTCTAGCTGAGAAAAAATTTGTTCTTTTTCTTTTAACTCTGTCACCATTAACAGCCTCTCTATTGATCGATAAAATTAAGTATAGGAGATTTTCTTTAAGATGTGCTTATTTTGCTGGCTACTGGGTAATAGATAAGCTTATCGCCCCCTACAACCGTTGCTGCTGTATGAAGTTTTCTAATTGTTGCTGCCCCTGTTGTTCAAGCCGTATGAACTTAAGGTTAAAACAAAATAAATCCTGTGCTAAGCGGTAACTATTTTGTATGCTGCACGTGGCTTTAAGCGAGTTATCTTCCATCTCAAATTCAACACCCAAGTGCAGTGGTTTTGCTGGATTTAGTTGATAGCCTTTCGGCATAATCATTTGCGCGGTCATTTGGTCACAGCAGATGCCTAACCCACCTACAGAAATATTTTCCCCTCTCACTATCAACGTTATACGCTCGGCTGTTTCCAACTTCACCTCTTGTTGATAGTCAACTCTTACATATTGTCGTTCATAAACTCTCACTGTAGATCCACCTTACTCTAAGTAAGTCGCAATTAAATAGTTTCTAAGGTTTTCGTGTACAACAGTTTTAGCTCTGTACCTGCCCAACCAACAAGAATACAGATCACCTTACCGCTAATGTTAATAACCTTATTGTGTTTTTCTTCATACCCTCAGCCATCTATTGTACAGGCCTGCAAATAAAGACAAAACACCTTAACAACACGGCTAATTGCTGCGACTAAGCGATAAAATAATGCTTTCCCTTGCTCCGTTAGCATCCCAACGTTAACATTGAATTTTTAAACTAAAGACTCTCTATATAAAGTGAAAAAAAGCTGTCTACTTATCACTCTTCTATCGCTGATTTTTAGCGCCATAAGTTATGCTCAAGACCCCTTACGCCTAGCAACGACAACAAGCACTGAGAATTCAGGTCTTTTGGCACAATTACTACCCGCCTTTACTCAGCAAACGGGCATCCAAGTTGATGTAATTGCCGTAGGAACCGGCAAAGCACTTCAAATGGCCCGCAAAGGCGATGCCGACGTTGTGATGGTTCATGCAAGACAAGCCGAAAATATTTTTATTGCCGAAGGTTTTGGCGTTAATCGACGTGATGTGATGGAAAATGACTTCGTCATCGTCGGCCCTGTTACCGACCCTGCTCATATTAAAAACCAGAAAAACACACTGAATGCACTCAAGCAAATTGCCGCTAAGCAAGTGTCTTTTATTTCTCGTGGAGATAATTCTGGAACGCATAATAAAGAACGCTCCATATGGGGCCAAGCTAATTTGAAGCCCCGTGGCCCTTGGTATAAGGAAGCAGGACAAGGCATGGGAAAAGTATTGTTAATGGCTGATGAATTGGGCGCTTATACCTTAACTGACCGAGGCACTTGGCTGGCCTATAAAGACAAACTGTCACTCACTATTTTAAATCAAGGCAGTGTTTTACTAAAAAACCCTTATGGCATTATTGCGGTAAATCCTGCTTTGCATAAAGACATTCAATACTTAAAAGCCATGTCACTTATCGCTTGGGTAACCTCGCCAGCAGGACAACGCCTTATCGATACCTTTCAAAAAAACGAGCAACGTCTTTTTTACCCAACCGCCATTAAAGACGTCATGACCAGTGAATGATTTAAGCCAAGCTTGCATAAATGCCTTTCAGTTGTTACTGAGCGGTCATGATGATATTTGGGAAATTATCTCGCTCTCATTTGGCGTATCTATGTCGGCTATTTTGATTGCCACGCCCTTTGCGATGCTGATTGCCTTTATATTGGCTTTTTTCGAATTTCCCTTGCGTAGAGTGCTCATTTCTTTATTTAATACCTTTATGTCTGTCCCCGCCGTCATTGTTGGCTTAACACTTTATTTAATTTTATCGCGTAGCGGCCCATTAGGAGATTTGAGGCTTTTATTCACCAGCCAAGCAATGGTTATCGGCCAAGTTATGCTGAGCTTTCCATTATTAGTCGCAATGGCTCATGCCTCTTTTCAAGCTGCAGACCGGCGCGCTTGGGAAACGGCTATCACCTTAGGCGCAAAGCCTTGGAGGGCTTTTTTCACACTAATATACGAAGTACGTTTTGGCTTAATTGCTGCTGTTGTTGCCGGCTTTGGTCGCGTGGTTGCTGAAATTGGTTGTTCTATGATGGTTGGCGGTAATATTCTTCACTCCACACGTAACATTCCTACCGCTATCGCCTTAGAAACCAGCAAAGGCGAGTTCGCTCAAGGCATTGCACTTGGCATGGTTTTACTGTTACTGTCCTTAAGCTTGAATGCAGGCATTTCGATCTTTCAAGGTAAAGGGGAATTAAAAGCATGAGCACATTAGTTAGTTATAAAAACCTCGCTATTACCTTGTCTGGAAAACTGGTTTTAAATATCAAGCATCTCGATATACCCGCCCACCAATGCACACTCTTAACTGGTCAAAATGGATCGGGAAAAACCACGTTATTAAAAATAATGAGTGGTTTATTAAAGCCTGATTCAGCCAGCATTAACTACCAAGGTTTAACGCTCAACTGGAAGCAAGCCAAAGCTTACATCCAAAAAGACATCATCTATTTACATCAACAACCGTATTTATTTGATGCCAGCGTTACTGACAATATTGCTTATGGACTGTATCGATCAGGCGAACGCAAAAGCAATGTGCATAAAAAAGTCACGCAAGCATTAGATTGGGCAGATTTATCGCATCTTGCCCACCGCCCAGCCAAACAATTATCTGGCGGTGAAAAACAACGTGTTGCGTTGACTCGCGCACGTATTTTATCGCCGCGCTTATTGCTGCTAGACGAACCAACCGCAAGTATGGACAGTACTGCAAAACAACAAACAGCCAAGCTATTACAGCGACTCAAAGATGAAGGGGTTACCATTATGATCAGCAGCCACGAAGCACATACTGTTGAACATATTGCCGATCACCATATTCATATTGAGCATGGTAATGCCCTAATACGCCCACCTAATTCAAATAACGTGACAATGATAAACACCGCAAAAAAAACTTCATCATATGAATAGAGTAGACGTACAAAGTAGTTGTAGCGACGACAATGAAGCAGACACCTTAAGCGTCGATGCCGCCTTGCTGAAAATGTTAAACGCTGTTGCAGAAAAAAGCGGCAGTGAACATATTCCATTAACTTCGGCTGTTGACCGAATACTCGCAGCCCCCATTCTTTCGCCAATCAACGTTCCTTCACACCGCAATGCAGCCGTTGATGGCTATGCAATAATACATACTGATTTACCCAGCAGCGGGGAAATCAAAACATTAAACATTGTTGGTCGTATTGTTGCTGGGCACCCTTATAAAGGTCGCTTAAAGCAAGGCGAGTGCCTACAAATAATGACTGGCGCACAAATGCCTGACGCTGCCGATACCGTTATTATGCAAGAACATGTAGAAATACATGACAACACCATTCATATTGATGCACGGCATAAAAACGGACAAAATGTTCGCCAAGCAGGCGAAGATATCCAACAAAATCATACTGTTTTGGAAGCAGGCATTAAATTAACACCGCCACAAATTGGTCTCATTGCCTCTTTAGGTATTTCAGAAGTTCATGTTAAAACGCCACTAACCATTGCTGTTTTTTCAACCGGCGATGAACTTCTTAGCCTTGGAGAGCCTCCACGTGAGGGCTGTATTTATGACAGTAACCGCTACAGTATGATTTCTGCATTAAAGAAAATAGGCTGCAAGGTATTAGACATGGGCATCATTGCAGACGACCCCGAACAATTACGCAGCGCTTTTAAACTAGCATCAAACAGTGCCGATGTTATTTTCACCTCTGGCGGCGTGTCTGTTGGAGCCGCCGATTACACCAAACAAATACTCGCAGAAACTGGCTCTATCAATTTTTGGAAAGTCGCTATAAAACCCGGTAGGCCCATTGCCTTTGGCCATATAGACAATACAACGTTTTTTGGCTTACCCGGTAACCCTGTCGCAGTCATGGTCACCTTTTATCAATTTGCCTTACCCTGCCTACAAAAAATGATGGGGCTAACAACACCATTAATTTGCCCAACTATTCAAGCCAAGAGCACACACTCTATTCGAAAAATTGCAGGACGTACTGAGTTCCAGCGTGGATTTTTATCAAAGAACAATAACGGCGAATGGGAAGTCAGCACCACAGGAAAACAAGGCTCTGGTATCTTACGATCAATGAGTGATGCAAATGCCTTTATCATTCTTGAACACGAGCGCCCCTCCATCAATAAAGGCGACTGGGTAATAACGCAGCCATTTTCGGCCCTTTTTTAAGGCTTTATAAGCCCATAAAACATGCTAAGTCTCAATTAAAATCTGGCTTGAGTGAATCACGTTAATTGACCACAACTGGCCTCTCTTTCTAGGCCAACCACGAACCTCAAGTTGTTTACCTTTATAGCTGTCTAACGTTAAAAAATAACGTTTGTTTTCAACGCTAATCCAAATATACACTTCATCAGATAGCCACAACTTTGCACCTTTTTTACCCCTCGTTATTTTTTGGACTTGCCCACTAAAACGACCCCAGCCCTGAGCTCTATTTTTTGCAATATCCTCAACCGCCTTTTTCTGATAAGCCTGCAGGGACCATAAACCAATTTTCTTTTTCTCGGCCTGTCGTTGCATCGCTTTAAAACGATGGGCATATCGAAGATTAGGTGGATGAATACTCAGGGTCGCTTGACCACTACGAAGCATTTCTAAATTAATGTGTTGGCCATCGTCTAAAAATAGATGCGCCAATATACGACCATAGCGATCTTTTTGTTCGACATCGTATTCAACTAAAACCATTTTGTTTAATACCCATTTTTTCAACGCCTTTTTTGCCGCAACGGCTCCTGCTTCACTAGCCCGTCCCTTGTAACCCATTTCAGGCGTATTAATGCCTAATAAACGAACCGTCAAACCATTTTTAAGCACAACAGTATCACCATCAATAACATTGATTACTTTTAATAATGACCCAGCCTGAACGGTAGAACACGCGACTAGATACAGCAGCAAAAAAGTAACGAATGTAAATTGCCTGATAGAAACAACGCTAAAAGCCCGACTGATAATGTCTTTTTTAATATGATCAATTAACATATTCCACCGCCCATTAGCCTATAATTAGCTCAGCCATAATACCTATGGCTATTAACTTTTTAACAATAAATAATAACAGGTAGGTGTAGGTTGTATTTACGCATACAAAAAAGACTCAAAAAATTTCTTGATCACCAGCAAGGTGACGCGCTTTGTGACGGATTAAAAGGTATTGAAAAAGAAAGTTTGCGCGTAACCCCTGAAGGGAACATAGCTCAAAGCCCACATCCTACTGGCCTTGGATCTGCCTTAACAAACCCTTACATCACCACTGATTATTCAGAGGCATTGCTCGAATTTATCACCCCACCTTTTAGCAAGACGGCCGATACCTTAAACTTTATGGAGGCCGTACATTCCTATACTTACCAACACCTTGGTAATGAAATGTTATGGGGTACCAGCATGCCGTGTATTGTTGATGGAGACATGAGTATTCCTATTGCCAATTATGGCTCATCCAATATTGGCCAAATGAAACATATTTATCGAATTGGCTTATGGCACCGTTATGGCCGAAGCATGCAAGCCATCGCAGGCATACACTTTAACTACTCTCTACCAGAGAAGTTTTGGCCCATTTACCAATCTTTAGAGCAAGACACGCGGCCTAGGCAAGATTTCATTTCACAGTCATATATGGATATGGCACGAAACCTACACCGATACGGCTGGTTAATTTTATACCTATTCGGCGCCTCACCTGCTATTTGTAAATCGTTCGTTAAAGGTCAAGAACACGACGATTTCGAAGAGTTTGATGCCGGCACACTGTACAAACCTTATTGCACCTCTCTTAGAATGAGCGATATTGGCTATAAAAATGACAGTCAATCGAACATCAACATTTCATACAACAGCCTTGACAAGTATGTCGCTCGACTAATAGCTGCTACGCAAACGCCTTTTGCTGAATACGAGGCCTTTGGCGTTAAAGATGCTAATGGACAATACCAGCAACTTAATACCAATATTTTGCAAATTGAGAATGAGTACTACAGCAACGTTCGCCCTAAACAAATTACTCGCTCAGGGGAAAGCCCTAGTCAAGCGTTAAAAAAGCGCGGTATACGTTATGTTGAACTTCGTTCAGTGGACTTAAACCCATTTGACCCTGCCGGTATTAATGAACAACAGTTACACTTTTTAGAAGCCTTTATGATCTTTTGCTTATTGGCTGACAGCCCTTCCCTTTCATCGGAGGATAAAGCTTGCGTAGATAAAAACTTAACCTTAGTCGCCTCTGCTGGTCGACAGCCAGGATTAAAGTTACGCCGTAATGGTGACAGCATCAGCTTAAAAGATTGGGGATTAGAAATTTGCCAAGAAATGACTCTGCTTTGTGAGACGCTTGATGCCGATGATAAAACCAAACCATACAGCAATTCACTCGCCGCACAGATCGCTAAATTGAATGATGTGGAACTTACCCCTTCAGCAAAAATACTCAACGCCATGAAAGAGCAAAAACTTCCATTTTTCAAATTTGCAATGAAACAGGTCAAGAAACATCATACCTTCTTCAATCAGCACAGCATCAACAATGAGCAACAGCAGTGTTTTGAAAAAGCAAGGCAACAGTCTATCGACGAACAACGAGAGATAGAAAGCAGTGATACAGTCGAATTTGATGAGTTTTTAGAACGCTATTTAGCGCAAACTAAAAATGTTTAGTTATTTTATCTAATATCAACACACCATTACTTCTATTCATATCTCATTTTAGAATTTTTGAAATAGATGATTCTTGCTACACTGACAGCTAGCCATTTACTAGAGCCTTAATATGAACATCCAAACACTCCAAAGCCAACTGGACAATAAGCAACCACGAGACATTCTTAAAACCATTTACTCGCAGCTAGATGACCTCGCTATTTCATTCAGTGGTGCCGAAGATGTAATATTGATTGATATGGCATGCAAACTTGGATTAAAACCAAATGTCTTCACCTTAGATACCGGACGACTTCACCCTGAGACATACCAGTTCATCCAAACAGTGATGGACCATTATAAAATTAAAATTACCGTTTTATCCCCCAACCAAGATGCTTTACAAGCTTTAACCCACGAAAAAGGCTTATACAGCTTTTACCAAGATGGCCATAAAGAATGTTGCGGCATTAGGAAAGTTCAGCCATTAAAGCAGCATTTAACGGCTTATTCTGGCTGGATAACAGGCCAACGACGTGACCAAAGTAAAGCCACTCGTGATAGCCTTAATATTGCTGAAATTGACACTGCTTTTAGCGGCAAAAACACGGAACTGCTAAAGTTTAACCCCTTGTGTCATTGGACTTCAGAACAGGTCTGGTCGTATATACGTGCTCTGGAAGTCCCGTTTAACCCGTTACATAACCAAGGGTTTATTAGTATTGGTTGTGAACCTTGTACAAGGGCCACCTTACCGCACCAAGATCCTAGAGAGGGGCGATGGTGGTGGGAAGCTGCAGAGAGTAAAGAATGCGGATTACACTCAAGTTTAAGCAAACCTCGCTAGAAAGTTATTGCCCCTTAGAAATGAGGTAAACTTACTCCCTCAAATAGCTTATCAATAGCCGATTGCTCCTTAAGTTCCATCGCTTGATTAATGACTGCTTGTGTTAGATGCGGCGCAAATAAATGTATAAACTCATACATATAGCCACGTAAGAAGGTATCTTTACGGATACCTATTTTAGTGATACTGGTGCCAAAAAGATGTCCAGCATCTAATGCCACCAGATCATTATCTACTTGTTCGTCATAGGCCATCCGCGCAACAATCCCTACCCCAAGTCCAAGCCTGACATATGTCTTAATGACATCCGCATCTACCGCTGTTAAAGCAATATCTGGACTTAAACCTTGTGCTTTAAATGCATCATCTAATTTAGATCGCCCAGTAAAGCCAAACACATAAGTTATCAGCGGGTGTAGCGCAACATCAATAAGGCTTAGCCGATCAATTTTAGTTAACGCATGGCCCTTCGGAACCAATATGCACCGTTCCCAAGAATAACAAGGCATCATGACTAAGTTATCAAATAACTCTAAAGCCTCCGTTGCAATGGCAAGATCCACTTTCCCTTGCGATACCATTTCAGAAATTTGTACCGGCGTACCTTGTTGAATATCTAAGCTAACATCTGGCATTTCTTGCATAAATGTTTTGATGATAGACGGTAAAGCATAACGTGCTTGAGTATGTGTTGTTGCAATCGATAGCAAGCCCTTAGTTTGATCTTTATATTCTTTAGCAATATTTTTAATATTCTCTGCCTTCATTAACATTTCGCCCGCTATGCTAATAATTTTTTTGCCGGCTGGCGTCATGTCAGTTAAATGCTTGCCATTACGTGTAAAAATGGGAATACCTAACTCATCTTCTAAAATACGAATTTGTTTACTTATACCCGGTTGCGAGGTATAAATTGTTTCAGCTGTCGCTGACACATTAAGATTGTTTTTTGAAACTTCCCAGATATAACGGAGTTGTTGTAACTTCATAGATTAATATTCTTTTGTTATAAATATAGAAATATATATTCCTTTTTATTATAAGAGAATTGATTTATATTACAAGGTCATATTAATAGCTCGGTTTCTCCCATTGGATTACTTATATATATTAGCAGGCGCAGCTGTAGGCTTCGTAATTGGCCTAACGGGTGTAGGTGGTGGTTCTTTGATGACCCCTCTACTTGTTCTTGGCTTCAACGTTCAACCAGCGATTGCTGTTGGCACAGACCTTTTATACGCAGCCATTACAAAAGCAAGCGGCATTTGGTCACATCAAAAACTTAAAAATATTGACTGGATGATTGTAAAAAATCTATGCCTAGGTAGCATCCCAGGCTCAATATCTTGCATATACATCATCCAATACTTTAATTTATCAGCAGAAGCATTTGAAAGCATTATATCGATTAGTCTAGGCATTATGCTAATCTTGACCTCAGCAGTTATAGTTTTTAAAGACAATATAGCAAGGCACTTCAAAAAACCTGCTGACTACACGCCAAGCCCATTTATTATTATCTGCTTAGGCCTTGTGCTAGGCATACTGGTCACCTTATCGTCAGTTGGGGCAGGTGCTATTGGTGGTGCGCTTTTATTACTCCTCTACCCTCGTTTAAGAACCAGAACCATAGTAGGCACCGACATAGCACATGCCGTACCGCTAACTGCAGTAGCAGGCCTAGGACATTTTCAATTAGGGCATATAGATTTCCAATTATTAATCAGTTTGATCATTGGCTCATTGCCAGCAATCTATCTAGGCACTATGGTCGGTGAAAAACTGCCTGAGAAAACATTAAAATATATCGTCGCAACCATTTTATTACTAATTGGCATTAAGTTTGCGATTTAACACGGCAATTAAATCACAGTACATTCAATTTTATGTGAGCTAGATTCTCAAATTGAATATAATAACAACAGAAACAAACCAACAAGGATTATAAAATGACATTCGTAGTAACCGAATCATGTATCAAATGTAAATACACCGATTGTGTAGATGTATGCCCAGTAGATTGCTTTCATGAAGGGCCAAACTTCCTAGTCATCGACCCAGATGAGTGTATTGATTGCACACTATGCGAACCTGAGTGCCCTGTAGAAGCCATTTATTCAGAAGATGAATTACCCGAAGGGCAAGAAGAATTTATTCAAATTAACGCCGACCTATCCCAAACTTGGCCTGTTATCACTGATGTAAAAGATGCACCTGAAGATGCTGATGAATGGGCAAACAAAGAAAACAAATTAGACTATTTAGAAAGATAAATAAAATAGTTAAGCATAAAAAAACCGGGCTAAGCCCGGTTTTTTTATGCTTATCAAGCAGATCAAGATTCGATAATTTCTTCCGAACCAGATTCCACATCACGATCGACTAATTCAACATACGCCATAGGCGCAGCATCACCAGGTCTGAATCCACATTTAAGAATTCGTAGATAACCACCAGGGCGATCTTTATAACGAGGAGCTAGATCATTAAACAGTTTCGTAACACTGTCTCTATCTCTTAACCGTGCAAAAACTAAACGTCTTTTAGCAACGGTATCTTCCTTAGATGATGTAATAAGAGGTTCAATGAAACGACGAAGCTCTTTGGCTTTAGGTAATGTTGTACGAATAACCTCATGACCGATGAGAGAGTTAGCCATATTTTTAAACATTGCTTTACGGTGGCTGCTATTACGATTAAGTTGCCTACCTGATTTACGATGACGCATAGTTAAATCCTTAAATTAAATTGAACCTACAGCTCTATCACTAGTAATTAAACTAGATGGTGGCCAGTTTTCAAGACGAATACCTAAAGACATGCCCTTTGAAGCAAGAACATCCTTAATTTCTGTTAATGATTTTTTACCAAGATTTGGTGCTTTTAATAATTCAACTTCAGTACGTTGAATTAAGTCACCAATGTAGAAAATTTGTTCAGCTTTCAAACAATTTGCTGATCGAACCGTCAGTTCTAGATCGTCAACAGGACGTAATAGAATAGGATCGAACTCAGGTTCTTTAGGTTCCTCAGGAACTTCTACAATGTCTTTAAGGTCAACAAAAACAGCAATATGATGATGTAGAATCGTTGCAGCCGCTCTAATCGTTTCTTCAGGATCAGTCGTACCGTTTGTTTCAAGCTCAATAATTAGCTTATCAAGGTTAGTACGTTGCTCAACACGAGCTGTATCTACATTATAAGAGATGCGCTTAATAGGGCTAAAAGAAGCATCTAATAAAAGTGTACCAATCGGTAAATCTTCATCATCTTGTTTACGTGAAGCGGCTGTCTGATAACCTGAACCCCGTTCAACTTTAATTGACATGGAAAGCTTACCATTGGCAGTTAAATTGGCGATAACAAGTTCTGGATTCGCTATTTCAACATCATGATCAATTTGAATGTCAGCAGCAGTAACTTGACCTTCTCCAGATTTTTCGATTGTCAAATAGGCTTCATCTTTTGCATTTAGATTAACCGCAAGATTTTTAAGATTCAACATGATATCAATAACATCTTCTTGGACGCCATCGATTGTTGTGTACTCGTGTAAAACACCTTCAATTTTAATTTCGGTCACTGCGCAACCTGAAATTGAAGATAAAAGAACACGTCTTAAGGCATTACCTAAAGTGTGACCATATCCACGTTCCATTGGTTCTATGGTTACTTTAGAACATGTAGGAGATATAGATTGAACTCCTGTAACCTTAGGCTGTAAAAAACCTGAAAGTAAATTTTGCATTATATTTCCTCTTTAAAGATTACTTAGAGTACAGCTCAACAACAAGATGTTCATTGATTTCTGCAGGTAAGTCAGAACGCTCAGGTTTGACTTTGAAAATACCTTGCATTTTTTTAATATCAAGCTCTATCCACTCAGGCACACCACGTTGCTCAACAAATTCAAGAGCAGATTTGATACGGTTTTGGTTCTTTGAGCTTTCCATTACTTCGATAACATCTTCAGATTTAACCTGAAACGAAGGAATATTCACACGAACACCATTAACAACAATTCCGTTATGTCTAACAAGCTGCCTTGCTTCAGAGCGTGAAGCAGCAAAGCCCATTCTGTAAACGACATTATCAAGACGGCATTCTAACAATTGCAATAAGTTTTCACCGGTAGAGCCTTTAATACGGGCTGCTTCAGCATAATAACCACGGAATTGTTTTTCAAGTACGCCATAAATACGACGTAGTTTTTGTTTTTCGCGAAGCTGTAATGCATAGTCTGATAAACGAGTACGACGTTGCCCGTGTTGACCAGGAGGGTATGCTCTTTTTTCCATTGCACATTTAGCTGTGTAGCATTTTTCGCCTTTCAAGAAAAGCTTTTCGCCTTCACGACGACATAAACGACATTTTGAATCAGTATATTTAGCCATAATAATTTCCTAGTTATACACGTCGTTTCTTTGGCGGACGACAGCCATTATGTGGAATAGGTGTTACATCTTCAATAAAAGTAATATTAAAACCAATATTGTTTAATGCACGTACTGCAGATTCACGACCAGGACCTGGGCCTTTAATCTTAACTTCAAGATTTTTCATTCCAAAATCTTTCGCAACTTCACCGGCACGTTCAGCGGCAACTTGAGCTGCAAAAGGTGTACTTTTACGTGAACCTCTAAATCCAGACCCACCAGCAGTTGCCCAAGATAGTGCATTGCCTTTACGGTCTGTTATGGTAACGATCGTGTTATTAAATGTAGCATGTACATGGACAATTCCATCAACTACATTTTTTTTAACTTTCTTCTTACTACGACTTGGTTTAGCCATACTTCAAATATCCTTTAATTGAATCTTACTTTCTAATTGGTTTCCGAGGGCCCTTGCGGGTTCTAGCGTTTGTTTTAGTACGCTGGCCTCGAACAGGTAAACTTCTACGATGACGGATTCCACGGAAGCAACCCAAATCTAGTAAGCGTTTAATATTCATAGAAACTTCACGACGTAAATCGCCTTCTATTAAATATTTTCCGACTTCTTCACGTATCAGTTCTAATTGATCTTCAGATAGTTCGCGAACTTTAGTTGTTGTATCAATTCCAGCTGCAGCACAAATAGCTTTTGATCTAGTAAGACCAACGCCATATATAGATGTCAGTGAAATAACAATGTGCTTATTATCAGGTATATTAATACCAGCGATACGTGCCATTAATTCTCTCCGTTATTTTGGCCAGTAGAAAACCGGCAATTTTAATCTTTATTTCGAATAACTACAAGCTTAAATATTAGCCTTGACGTTGCTTATGTCGCCCATCTTTGCAGATAATGCGTATTACTCTATTACGACGAACAACTTTACAATTGCGACAAATTTTCTTTACTGATGCTCTTACTTTCATAATTTACTCCTACTAACCTTAACTTATTTGTTTTTAAGGTTCGCTTTTTTCATTAAACCTTCATATTGCTGTGACATAAGGTGACTTTGCATTTGCGCAATGAAATCCATGACAACAACAACGATAATTAACAATGATGTTCCACCAAAATAAAACGGCACATTCCAATAAACAATCAAAAACTCAGGTAACAAACAAACAGCCGTAATATACATAGCACCAAGCAACGTTAATTTTGTAATAACCGCATCTATATATTTAGTTGTTTGCTCACCAGGTCGGATACCAGGAATAAAAGCACCTGATTTTTTAAGGTTATCCGACGTATCTCTTGAATTAAATACTAATGCAGTATAGAAAAAACAAAAGAATATAATCGCTGCTGCATAAAGCAACACATAAATTGGCTGGCCCGGAGATAACATACTAGATACATCTTGCAACCAACCCATTCCTTCACTGTTACCAAACCAACCTGCAATAGTTGAAGGAAATAAAATAATACTTGAAGCGAAAATGGGTGGGATCACACCTGCCATATTAAGCTTCAACGGTAAAAAACTAGACTGACCCGCCATCATTTTATTACCTTGCTGACGTTTAGCGTAATTTATAGTGATTCTTCGCTGAGCACGCTCAACAAAAATCACAAATGCCGTCACAGCAATAGCTATAAAGAACAGCATAATAACCATAAATGCGTTCATTTCGCCTGTTCTAACTAATTCGAGTGTACCACCAATAGCACTCGGTAATCCTGCAACAATACCACCAAAAATAATAATTGATATACCGTTACCAATTCCACGTTCAGTAACTTGTTCCCCTAACCACATAAGAAACATCGTCCCACTGACAAGTGTAACTACTGCAGTAAACATAAAAGCAAAACCTGGATTAAATACCACCGGTAAGCCGCCAGCAGATTGCCCTTGAATTGCTGTAGCAACACCAAACGCTTGAAACGTTGCAAGTACTACCGTGAAATAACGTGTATATTGAGTTATTTTACGTTTTCCAGATTCACCTTCTTTTTTAAGTTGCTCAAATTTTGGAACAACAGACGTCATTAACTGGATAATAATAGACGCAGAAATATACGGCATTATTCCAAGCGCAAAAATACTCAGTCTTTTGAGCGCACCACCTGAGAACATGTTAAACATATCAAGAATAGTTCCAGCTTGTTGCTCGAACATTAATGATAGTGCCTTAGGGTCAATTCCAGGAACTGGCACATGCGCGCCAATACGAAACACGAACAAAGCACCAAGAACGAAAAACAATCGTTTTCGTAGTTCAGGTAATTTGCTTAACCCGCCAGTTGCGCCTGAGGCTGATGAACCAAGTACAGACATTGATTAAGCTAAACTGCCGCCAGCTGCTTCGATTGCCTTAACGGCACCAGCAGTTGCAGAAATTCCTTGTAATTTTACCGCTGAAGTCAATTCACCAGATGAAATAATTTTAACTTTTTTAGTAAAAACAGGAACAATATTAGCGGCGATCAATGATTCAATTGTAACAATCTCATCATTTAAGTTATTTAACTCATGCAACCTAACTTCTGCTGTTAATTTCTTTTTAGCAGAGGTAAATCCAATTTTAGGAAGCCTACGCTGTATTGGCATTTGACCACCTTCAAAACCGATTTTAGGCATTCCACCCGATCGTGATTTTTGACCTTTATGACCACGACCACAAGTTTTACCTGATCCAGAGCCGATACCACGGCCAACGCGTTTTGCAGGTTTTGTACTACCAGCAGCTGGTTTAATTGTATTTAGTAACATTTTAAATCTCTTCTACGTTAAGCATGTAATGAATTTTATTGATCATGCCTCGATTTTCAGGTGTATCAATAACTTCAACTGATTGATTGATTTTGCGTAAGCCTAAACCAGCAACACATGCTTTATGTGATGCTAATCGACCATTCTTACTACGAATCATTGTTACTTTGATTTTCTTTTCACTCATTATTATTACCCGATGATATCAGCGACTGATTTTCCACGTTTCATAGCAACTTGTTCAGCATTCGTCATATCAGACAAACCTTTAATAGTTGCTCTAACAACGTTAGCAGGATTGTTACTTCCAACACATTTTGCAAGCACATCATGCACACCAACAACTTCAAATACAGCACGCATTGCGCCACCAGCAATAATACCAGTACCATCAGAAGCAGGTTTCATAAAGACTTCTGCAGCGCCATATTTAGCAGTAATTGGATATTGCAATGTATGCTCACTTAAATTAACTGTAACCATATTTTTGCGTGCTTGTTCCATCGCCTTTTGTATAGCTACAGGAACCTCACGTGCTTTGCTAATACCAAAACCAACACGACCGTTACCGTCACCTACAACAGCAAGTGCAGAGAACCTAAATTGACGTCCACCTTTAACTACTTTAGAAATTCTTCTAACGGTAATTAATTTTTCTTGTAAATCGTCTTGTTGATTATTTTGTCCAGGTTGTGATGCCATAATTGCCTCTAAAATTCCAATCCATTTTCACGTGCAGCGTCAGCTAGTGCTTTAACGCGGCCATGATATTTATATCCAGAACGATCAAAAGCAACTTCTTTTATACCTGCTTCTACGGCACGTTCAGCAATAGTTTTACCAACTACGCTGGCTGCTTCAATATTTCCACAATTTTTTACTGATGATTTAATATCACTTAATAGTGTAGATGCGGAAACAAGCACCTTAGATCCATCAGCAGTCATTACTTGTGCGTATATATGACGTGGTGAACGGTGCACGCTTAAACGTGCTTTTCCACTTTCTTTAATACGTGACCTTGTTTTGGTTGCTCTACGCAAACGTGAAGTTTTCTTATTCATTATTCCGCCTATTTCTTCTTAGCTTCTTTCATAACAACGTGCTCACCAACATACCTAATACCTTTACCTTTGTATGGTTCTGGTGAACGATATGCACGAATATTAGCAGCAACTTGACCAACTAATTGTTTATCACAACCCTTGATAACAATTTCAGTTTGAGAAGGTGTTTCAATCGTAATACCTTCTGGAATATCATATTCAACAGGGTGAGAAAAACCTAAGGTTAAGTTAAGAGTTTTTCCTTTAACCTGTGTTCTGTAACCAACACCACGTAATTCTAATTTCTTTTCAAACCCATCAGTTACGCCAACGACCATATTGTTAACAAGCGCTCGTTGAGTACCGGTTAATGCGATAGAACCTTTCACTTTATTATTTGCTTTAAAGGAAAGAACGTTATCGTTAACATCAATATCAACACACTTAAACAATTCACAGCTAAGCTCGCCATTTTTACCTTTAACAGATAAGTGACCGTTAGCATTGTTGAACTCTACACCTGCAGGCAATACAACTGGATTATTCGCAATTCTTGACATAATAAAACCTAACCTAACTTACGTAACAAAGAACTTCACCACCATGACCTTCAGCTCTCGCTGTACGATCAGCTAACAAGCCTTTAGATGTAGAAATAATAGCCACACCTAAACCACCCTTAACTTTAGGAAGTTCATCTTTTGATTTATAAATACGTAAACCAGGTTTGCTGACACGGTCGATTGTCTCAATAACTGGTTTACCTTGAAAATATTTCAACGTAATCTCTAACTCAGGCTTACTTTTTGAGTCTTCGATTTTAGTCGAACCACTTACAAAACCTTCTTGTTCTAAAATGTTAGCTAATGCTTGTTTTTTAGTAGAAAAGGGCATTCTAACTACAGCTTTTTCAGCAGACTGCGCATTACGAATGCGAGTTAACATATCTGCAATTGGATCACTCATACTCATTTTAATACTCCTTCTTTACCAGCTAGCTTTAGATAAGCCCGGTACATCACCGCGCATCGTAGCTTCACGTAACTTGTTACGTCCAAGACCAAACTTTCTATAGTAGCCATGTGGTCGACCGGTCATATTACAACGGTTACGAACACGAGACGCACTTGAATCACGAGGTAAAGACACTAATTTTGTTTGTGCCTCTGTTACTTGTTCAAAAGTAGACTTAGGGTTTCTAATAATTTCTTTAAGCGCTGCTCTTTTGGCAGCATATTTAGCCACTAAACGAATTCGTTTATTTTCTCTAGCTATCATTGATTTCTTAGCCATTTCTTAACCTTGTTGTTTAATGGGAAAATTGAATGCTTTCAATAAAGCACGACCTTGCTCGTCATTCTTAGCACTTGTCGTAATAGCAATATCCAGCCCACGTAGCGTATCAATCTTGTCGTAATCAATTTCAGGGAAGATTATTTGCTCAGTTACACCAAGAGAGTAGTTACCTCGTCCATCAAAAGATTTATCACTTAAGCCACGAAAATCCCTAATTCTAGGAATTGCAATTGAGATAAGTCTCTGAAGAAAATCATACATACGCTCATTTCTTAAAGTGACTTTACAGCCAATTGGCATATCGTCCCTTATTTTGAAACCAGCGATTGATTTTTTTGAAATCGTAATAATTGGCTTCTGGCTTGAAATCTTTTCTAGGTCAGAGACAGCATTTTGGATAATTTTTTTATCAGCAACAGCCTCACCAACACCCATATTAAGTGTTATCTTAGTGATCTTAGGCACTTCCATAACAGTCTTAAGATTCAATTCCTTTAATAAAGCAGGAATGATTTCTTTTTTATAGCGTTCTTCTAAATTTGACATAAAATTCTCTATTTCTTAAGCGTCAAGCACTTCATTATTTGATTTGAAGTAACGAACCTTCTTACCATCTTCAAGTACTTTAAAACCAACTCTATCAGCCTTGTTAGTTTGAGCATTATAGATAGCAACATTAGAGACATTGATTGGCATTTGCTTCTCAATAATCCCACCTTCAATACCTTTATTAGGATTAGGTTTTTGATGTTTTTTTACTGAATTAATTCCTTCAACCAAAACTTTTTCATCAGAAACAACAGAAAGAACTAGGCCTTTTTTACCCTTATCTTTCCCTGTTAAAACGATTACTTCATCACCTTTCTTTATTTTATTCATAATTAATTCAATCAGTTAAATCACTTCAGGAGCTAAAGAAATGATTTTCATAAACTTTTCATTTCTTAATTCGCGAGTAACAGGGCCAAATATACGAGTTCCAATTGGTTGCAAGTTTGCATTTAAAAGCACCGCCGCATTACCATCAAAACGAATAGCTGAACCATCTGGACGACGTATTGCTTTTCTTGTTCTAACGACGACTGCATTATGAACATCACCCTTTTTTACTTTGCCACGTGGGATCGCATCTTTAATGCTGACTTTGATGATGTCACCAATTTTAGCATAGCGTTTATGAGAACCACCTAGTACTTTAATACACATAACATTGCGGGCACCGCTGTTGTCTGCCACATCAAGTCTTGTCTGCATCTGAATCATTACTTAACTCCCACTCACTCTATTTAGTTTTTTCAATGATTTCATGAAGTTTCCATGATTTCGACTTTGAAACAGGTCGACAAGAAACTAAAGAAACGATATCGCCTTCAGAGCATTCGTTACTTTCGTCATGAGCATTATATTTAGTTGATCGTTTAATCACCTTGCCATACAAAGGATGTTTAACTTGACGAGTGACTTTTACAGTGATGCTTTTATCACCTTTATTGCTTGTCACAACACCAGATATAGTTCTTAGAGTCTGCTCTTTTGCACTCATTTAGATTCACCTGCTTGATCATTCAAAATAGTTTTAATACGAGCAATATCACCACGTACTTCACCAAATTGATGAACTTGATTTAATTGACCAGTAGCATTTTGCATACGTAAATTAAATTGCTCTTTTCTTAATTCAAGCAATAATTCGTTAAGCTCCTGAACTGTTTTTTCTCTTAATTCTGATGCCTTCATTACATTATTGTCCGTTCAGCAAATTTTGTTTTAAAAGGGAGTTTTGCAGCAGCTAAATCAAAGGCCTCAACTGCTAACTCTTTTGATACACCCTGCAATTCAAATAACATAGTTCCTGGTTTGATTTGCGCAACCCAGAATTCAACACTACCTTTACCCTTACCCATACGTACTTCAAGAGGTTTTTTTGTAATTGGTTTATCTGGGAACACGCGGATCCAAACCTTACCACCACGCTTAATATGACGTGTAATAGTACGACGACCAGCTTCAATTTGACGCGCAGTCATTCTACCGCGTTCAATAGATTTCAAGCCAAATTCACCAAAACTAACACTACTACCACGATGTGCAAGTCCAGTGTTTCTGTTTTTATGTGCTTTTCTAAATTTAGTTTTTTTTGGTTGTAACATATCGCTTACCTATTCTCCCGTCGCTTCCTTATTACCTAAGATTGGTAGGGCAGACTTTTCGTCAAAAACTTCACCTTTGAAGATCCACACTTTGATACCTAAAATACCATATGTAGTTAGTGCTTCAGTAAATCCATAATCAATATCAGCACGAAGTGTATGTAGTGGAACACGTCCTTCTCTGTACCATTCGTTACGAGCAATATCTGCACCGTTCAAACGTCCACTTACTTTAATTTTGATACCTTCAGCACCTAATCGCATGGTGTTAGTAACCGCTCTTTTCATTGCACGTCTGAACATAATTCGACGCTCAAGCTGTTGCGCAACACTTTCAGCTACTAAAAGAGCATCCAGTTCAGGCTTACGAATTTCCTCGACGTTTATCTGGACAGGCACACCCATGATATTACTTACTTCCGCACGTAGCGAATCAACATCACCACCTTTTTTACCAATGACAATACCAGGACGAGCCGTATGTATTGTAATTTGTGCATTACCCGCAGGACGATTAATTTGGATTTTGCTTACAGAAGCTGCCATTAATTTCTTTTTTAAGAAATCCCGTGCAATTAAATCTTGTTTTAGCATGTCAGGATACGCTTGTGAACTAGCATACCAACGCGAATTCCAATCTTTAACTATACCAAGGCGTATACCAGTTGGATGTACTTTTTGACCCATATTTATTTACTCTTTTATTTAGTATCACTAACTTCAATAGTTAGATGGCAGTTTCTTTTAAGAATTTTATTACCACGACCTTTAGCACGCGCTTTAAATCGTTTGTAAGTAGGTGCTTCATCAACAAATACTGTTGAAACATATAACTCATCTACATCAGCACCTTCATTATGTTCAGCATTAGCAATAGCAGAATTAAGAAGTTTCTTGAAACTATCTGCTGCTTTACGTGTACTAAAACCCAATAAATTCAAAGCACTCTCAACATCCATGCCTCTGATTTGATTTGCAACTAATCGGCCTTTTTGGGCTGAAAAATTAGCGTTTTTTAATTTAGCTTTAACTTCCATCACTGCACCAATGTTTATCTGGATTTTTTGTCAACAACATGACCACGGTATGTACGCGTTAACGCGAACTCACCTAATTTGTGGCCAACCATATTTTCGGTAATCAATACCGGCATATGCTGTCTTCCGTTGTGAATAGCTATCGTCAAACCAACCATAGTTGGCGAGATCATTGAACGTCTAGACCAAGTTTTAATTGGTCTACGATTATTACTTTCTGCGGCTGCTTCTACTTTCTTCATTAAATGAAGATCAACAAAAGGGCCTTTTTTTATGGATCTTGGCACAATATATCCTTAACGTTTTGTTCTATTTCTAACTATTAATTTATCAGTACGCTTATTTTTACGCGTCTTATAACCCTTTGTTGGCATACCCCATGGAGATACCGGGTGGCGACCACCAGAAGTACGACCTTCACCACCACCATGCGGGTGATCAACAGGGTTCATAGCAACACCACGTACAGTTGGTCTAACGCCTCTCCAACGTTTTGCCCCGGCTTTACCAAGGGAAATCAAGCTATGCTCAGAATTACCAACTTCTCCGATAACTGCTCGACAACCAGATAAAACCTTGCGCATTTCGCCAGAACGTAACCTTAACGTAACATGATCACCATCTCTCGCAACAATTTGCACAACGGCACCAGCACTACGTGCTATTTGGGCACCTTTATTTGGCTTTAACTCAACACAGTGTACTTGTGTACCAACAGGTATATTCCTCATTGGTAAACAATTGCCTACTGTAATTGGGGCTACTTCAGAAGAAATCACTTCATCACCAACATTTAAGTTTTTTGGTGCAATGATGTATCGTCTTTCGCCGTCATTATATAGTATCAGCGCAATATTGGCAGATCTATTTGGGTCATATTGCAGACTTTCTACCTTACCAGGTACATCGAATTTGTTTCTTTTGAAATCGATAATACGATAATGTTGCTTGTGACCTCCACCACGATGTCTTGTAGTGATCCTTCCGTTATTATTGCGCCCGCCTGACTTGCTTTTTTTAGCTAAAAGCGGCCCATGTGGTGCAGACTTACTAAGCTCAGCATTTTTTACTCTGATTACAAAGCGTGAGCCTGGTGAAGTTGGTTTTGATTTTACAATAGCCATAAGATTAATTTATCTTCCAGTTAGGCAGAAACAAATTCTATTTCTTGCCCAGATTTAATACGAACATACGCTTTTTTTACATCTGATCTTTTACCAAAACCTTTACCAAAGCGTTTAACTTTTCCTTTTACATTCAATGTTTTTACAGACTCAACATCTACACTAAATAGTTTTTCAACGGCAGCTTTGATATCAGCTTTATTAGCACTGCTATCAACCTTAAAGACATATTGATTATTAAGGTCAGCAGCAATAGAGCTTTTTTCCGTAACAACAGGCGCAGTAATTAACTGCAATAAGAATTCCTGATTCATTTTAAGCGCTCCTCTACTAATGCAATTGCATCAGCTGTTATACAAACTTTTTCATATGCTAGTAAAGAAACAGGATCAATTTCATAAGCAGTACAAACATCAACTTTATGTACGTTTCTACTAGCTAATTGCAAATTAACGTCTTCAGCCGCTAAAACGATTAAAACATTAGTTAGACCATTTTCAGCCAATTTAGCATTTAATAATTTTGTTTTAGGTTCTTCAATACTTAGCTCATCAACAACTACCAATCTATCTTGACGGATAAGCTCAGATAAAATTGACTTCATACCAACAGCGTACATTTTTTTATTTAATTTTTTGCTGTGATCTTGAGGTTTAGCTGCAAACGTTACACCACCAGTTCTCCAAATAGGACTTCTGATTGTTCCTGCACGAGCACGACCAGTTCCTTTTTGTTTCCATGGCTTGATACCACCACCGCTTACTTCTGATCGAGTTTTTTGCGCACGTGTTCCTGCTCTAGCATTCGCCATATAAGTAACAACAAGTTGATGAATTATCCCCTCGTTATATTCTTGGCCAAAGACCGCTTCAGAAACATCTTTACCTACGACAGGCGTTTGAATATTCATAATTTTGCCTATTTATTTGTTTTAATAGCAGGTGTAATAACAATGTCACTATTCTTTGAACCCGGTATCGCACCTTTAATTAATACCACAGACTTGTCTGTATCAATTTTTACGATTTCAAGGTTTTGAGTAGTCACTCTTTCGTCACCCATGTGACCTGACATTTTTTTACCCTTTAAAACACGACCTGGTGTTTGACATTGCCCAATTGATCCAGGCGCACGATGTGATAAAGAGTTACCGTGTGTAGCATCTTGCATTTGGAAATTATAGCGTTTGATAACACCCGCATATCCTTTACCAATACTTTTACCACGCACATCAATTTTTTGACCAGCTTCAAATATATCAAGTGATAAATCAGAACCCACTTCAAGGTCAGAGTCTTCTTCAAGTCTAAACTCCCATAAACCTCTTCCCGCTTCAACACCAGCTTTTTTGAACTGGCCCGCCTCAGCTTTATTAACTCGAGAGTTCTTTACATCACCCGTTGTTACCTGCACTGCAGAATAACCATCGGATTGTTCATTTAAAACACGTGTAACACGATTTGGCAAAATTTGTACTACAGAAACAGGAATTGACTCACCTTCTTCTGTAAACAATCTTGTCATTCCGCATTTACGGCCTACTAAACCTAAAGACATGATTTATCCTTTATTTTATATATTTAAAACTGATTTAATTCAGTTTAATTTGAACATCAACACCAGCTGATAAGTCTAGCTTCATCAGCGCATCAACAGTTTTATCAGTCGGCTCAACAATATCCATCATACGTTTATGCGTACGAAGCTCATATTGATCCCTTGCATCTTTATTAACATGCGGAGAAATAAGCACTGTAAAACGTTCTTTTTTTGTTGGTAAAGGAATAGGACCCATTACTTGAGCGCCTGTACGTTTCGCAGTCTCAACTATTTCACGTGCCGCATGATCTATTAAACGGTGATCAAAGCCTTTTAAACGAATTCTTATGGATTGTTTTGACATTTCAATTACTCAATAATTTTAGCAACAACACCGGCACCAACTGTTCGGCCACCTTCGCGAATAGCGAAACGTAAACCTTCTTCCATGGCAATCGG
>NZ_JAHRVT010000009.1:0-60872 GCF_019090545.1 Cycloclasticus sp.
AATATTACTGTGACCTAATAATTCTTGCACCGCTCGAAGGTCTTGGCTTGACTCCAACATATGACTCGCAAATGAGTGTCGTAACATATGTGGGTGCAAGCGCCCTTGCAAGCCTTGGCGTTTTCGCCATCGCTCTAAACGCGACTGAATACTTCTTGTACTTAAGCGCAAACCTGTCTTTCCGACAAACAACGCCATTTCACCCGTTTTAACCTTATCCATCCGCACTGCTAACCATTTACGAATAGCGTTGACAGCCTTCCGGCCCAACGGTAATAAGCGGGACTTACCTCCTTTTCCGTTGACAACATGAACCGTTCGGCTACTTAAGTCCAAGTCCATTAAATCTATATTCGCTAATTCACTGACCCGTAGACCCGACGAGTAAAGCAGTTCCCACATCGCTACATCACGAATTTCCAGGTCATCATTGGGGACCGCCTCTAACAGACTATTAATCTGGTCGACATCCAACACCTTAGGTAAGGTTTTCGCTGATTTCGGCGCTCGAATACCAGACGCAGGGTTATTCAACAGCACATTGGTTTTAATGAGATAACTAAAAAAGCTCCGACAGGCCGATAATTCGCGCTGCAAACTTCGAGCACTCAAGCCTTTTCGGTGTCGCTGTGCGACAAAACGCCGAACATGGTGTGGATCAAGTTGCGACCATGAAACGAGCTCATTCTCATCACAATAATTAACTAATTGAGATAAGTCACGCGCATAGGCTTGTAACGTATTTAAAGAGAATCTACGCTCAACGTTTAATGCATCTAAAAACTGCTGACGTGCCTCAACAGCCGCTGGTTCCATCGTTACTCTTTTATCTCTTGCAGTGAGTTAAGCCGTTTGGCAACCAGCTCCCCAAGGTGCTCTAAAAACAAGGTACCCATGGTTGTGTGAAAACGGTCTGAATCCTTACTGCCTATGGCCAATATGCCATCTTGTTGGGCGACCTTGAGTGGGATCAGCGCAGCAGACTTAACCTCATCCGCTTGTTGATTAAATAATGCCTTCGCCTGTGCGTGTGTCGGCAAGCCACACTTAATCTTCTGTGACTCAAGCAAGCGTTTAAAATGCTCTAACTGAGGATTATCTTTTTGCCAGAGAACATCACTGATGGGGAAGACACTGTCGCTATTTTCGTCTACTAAGCGAATAGCAAAAAACTCTGCACCGAAACATTCTCGCAGGGTGTCATCAAGTGTTGCGAATACATCTTCCACACAACGAGCATCAATTAATGTGGTTGTTAACTGCTGCATTCGCCCGAATAAGGCATCATTTTCACGCGCAATCGCTAATAGGCCTTCAAGTTGCTTTTGAGACTTTTCGTTTTTATCTCGTAAAATTGCTAGTTGACGCATCGTAAGAGAAACCACCCCACCGTGCTGCTCTACCACTTGAATATCGTCGAGTAACTCTGGATATTGATTAAAAAAATCTGGTGTGGCTAACAAGTATTCACGTACTTGTTCAGCCGTTAACCCTTCTGTTGTTGCAGTTGCTTGTGTACTCATATATCAATCATACCATCAAAAACAAATGTCGCCGGCCCGCTCATCATTACCGGAGCCCCTTCACCTTGCCAATCAATCGTTAATTCGCCACCGGTTAGGGCAACCGTTGTTGGCGTGGTTACTTTACCCAATCGAACTGCGGCAACAACCGCCGCACAAGCACCGCTTCCACAAGCCAAGGTTTCACCGGCGCCGCGCTCATAAACACGTAATGCGAGGCTATCCGGCCCCGTTATTTCACTAAAACCAATATTCGCCCGCTCTGGGAAAAGGCTATGACTTTCCAGAGCGGCACCCACTGCCTCGACCTCTGCTGTCGCGACATTTTCAACTTGAAGTACTGCATGAGGATTACCCATTGATAACGCTGAAAACGCTACAGTCCTATCCAATACATCAACGCTGTATTGTAATTGTTGTTGCTTCGCTATTAATGGAACATTTGCCGGATCGAATTTTGGAACCCCCATATCAACCGTTACCAACTGTTCCTCATTAACCGTTAAAACCAACTCACCGGCGTCTGTTTCCACTCGAATTGAGCGTTTATTGGTTAAGCCTTTTTGTGTCACGAATAGCGCAAAACAACGTGCGCCATTACCACACTGAGAAACCTCACTACCATCTGCGTTATAAATAACATAACGAAAGTCCGCACCCATTTTTGCCGGTTCTACTAAGAGTAGTTGGTCAAAGCCAATACCGTAGTGGCGATCGGCTAAGGCTTTAATTTGCTCGGCCGTTAGCTGAACCGTTTGGTTTATGGCATCAATAACAACAAAGTCATTACCTAAGCCATGCATTTTACTAAAGTTAATTAACAACCTGCGTCCTCAGTTTCATTCGGTAGTAGTGATTCGTTTTGCCATAAGCTTTCTAACCGTTGTCGTGCGCCAATTAAGTGGATCTGCTCTCCATCCACCATAACCTCAGCAGCACTTGGTCTTGAATTGTAATTCGAGCTCATTGTGAACCCATAAGCGCCCGCAGAACGGACCGCTAATAAATCGCCTTCTTCAATAGCCAGCTCACGGTCTTTTCCTAAAAAATCACCTGTTTCACAAACTGGACCAACAATATCATAACAAGCTGTTTTAGCTGTTGACGTTAAATTAACAGGCACAATATTTTGCCACGCTTGATATAGTGCAGGGCGCATCAAGTCATTCATCGCTGCATCTACAATAGCAAACCGCTTACCTTCTACCGGTTTAATATATTCAACCTTAGTCACTAAAATACCTGCATTTCCGGCAATTGCACGGCCTGGTTCTAATAATATTTCATAGGGCAGATCGCCTAGCTTTTGGTACAAGGCTTTTACATAGTCGGCAGGCAATGGTGGTTGCTCGTCTCGATAACAAATACCAAGACCTCCACCTAAATCCAAATGATCAATACGAATACCCACACCTTGTAACCGATCCAATAAACTTAATACCCGATCCAGCGCATCCACAAACGGCGCAACATCCGTTAACTGCGAGCCTATATGGCAATCTAAGCCCGTAATATTTAAATGCGGCAACGCATTCGCGCGTTGATACTCCATAAAGGCTGTTTCAATATCTAAGCCAAATTTATTTTCTTTTAACCCCGTAGAAATATAAGGGTGCGTTTGCGCATCTACATCGGGGTTAACGCGAATAGAAATATTCGCAATATGACCTAACTCACCCGCAATTTCATTGATACGGTCTAACTCTGCAGAGACTTCCACATTAAAACAACGAATACCAACGTCTAACGCCCTGCGTATTTCATCATGCCGTTTACCAACCCCTGAGAAAACAATTTTTTCAGGCTGCCCACCCGCTGTTAACACACGTTCTAACTCACCGATAGACACAATATCAAACCCTGAACCTAAGCGTGCTAGTACATTTAGCACCGCAATGTTCGAGTTCGCTTTAACCGCATAACATATTAAGTGCGGACGTCCTTCAAAGGCTTGATCAAATGCCTTCCAGTGGCGTTCCAATGTCGCCCGAGAATAAATATAGGTGGGGCTAGAGAATTGCTCTACGATTGATTGAACCGAAACATTTTCCGCAAAAAGTTGCTTATCTTGGTACTGAAAATAATCCATTACAAACCTAATTCTTGTGCGATTTGATTACTCGGCATATACAGCGGCCCTTTCTGTCCACAAGCAGCTAGCATGGCCAGTAACCCACAAATTAGCATCATTTTTAATAAACGCGACATTTTGTACCCTTTAATTATTTCAGTAATCGACAGTATAAACGTTTGGCATTTTTTGGCATACTCTAACCCTTTCTAGAAACCAATTGAATCTATCGCCATGCTAGCTACTCGACTTCCTGCCATTATCTCAAACCCAAACACACCTATTCGTTGTTCCGTTATTTGGCTACATGGCCTAGGCGCTAATGGCAATGATTTTGCACCCATCGTATCTGAGCTAGGTATTCAAGATGAACTAGGCATACGATTCGTCTTTCCTCATGCCCCTTCCATCGCGGTAACTATCAACGGCGGCGCTGTCATGCCCGCTTGGTATGACATTACCGAAATGGACTTAATGAAACGTGCCGACAATGCTGGCATTGTATCGTCAAGCAAAACCATTACTGACATGATCAATGACGAAATCGCGACAGGCATTGAGCCTTCAAAAATTGTTATTGCTGGCTTTTCTCAAGGTGGGGTCATCGCTTTTGACGCAGGCCTACGCTTTCCTGAAACGCTTGCAGGCATTATGGCCCTTTCAACCTATATTCCTATGCAAGATACATTGCCAACCGCTGAACAAAGCGGTCACGCTAAGATTCCAATTTTCTATGGGCACGGTGACTTTGATCCTGTGATACCGCTTGAACAAGCAGACTCATCACGCCGCTTTCTTGAAGCGTCAGGCTATTGTGTTGACTGGCATGCTTACCCGATGGAACACTCCGTTTGCCCACAAGAAATTCATCACATTAAAGATTGGTTAACAACCGTGCTGTCTTGACAAGCACTGACTTTTTATCAAAAAAAAATTTCCTTCGATAACAGCACAAGCCCAATAAAGACGGAGACCCTCATTCACCCATTTCATTTGGACATCGCCACACTTTCAAACAAAACCCTAATATGATTTCCCCGTTTAAGGCTTCCTTAATATTACGTCACTACAATGCAAACCATGCATCTACTGATATAGGAACCTTATGTCATCAAACTTTAGTTGGAAATCGTTAGGCAAGCTTTACCTGTATTTTTTTTATTTCTCTGGGTTAACCCAAATCTTAATTTATGCTGCAGGCATGTCAAATACAGTTGGCATACGGCAAGCTTTATTTATATCGACTATTTGGCTGGTTCCCAATTTAATTTGGCCTCAATATACGCGCAAAATTTCAGCCTTTATTGGCCTATTAATTTGGCCTGCCTCTCTAGTTAGCCTCAGTTATTTTTACATCTACGGGCAAGATTTTTCTCAAAGCGTACTTTTCATCATTTTTGAATCAAATGTCTCAGAAAGTAAGGAATTTATAGAATCATACCTTGATTATAAAATCATTCTCTTGGCTATCACTCATGCTCTCACGGGTATCTACTTATGGCGCCAAATAACGCCCGTTTATCTACCTAGATTAAATAAGCTCATTACTATTTGTATTGTTTCACTGATCTTTGGAGGTGGTTTTTTAAAACCCCTCATCGTTTATGGCAAAAGCTGGGATTATTCTATTAAATCATTTCAAGATAAAATTGAGCCTGCGGCACCTTGGAATATGATTGCTGGTTATTTTAAATACACAAAAGTGTTAGACGCAATGAATGAACAGTTGGCGGAAAGCACTCAAATACCGCCTCTAAGTAACCTTGTTTATTCAAATAATAAGCAAACCATGGTGCTTGTTATAGGTGAGTCTACTAACTCACAAAGGATGAGTTTATACGGATACTCTCGCCACACAACTCCACAGTTAGATAATATGCGGCGCGAATTACTGACATATACCGATGTGATTAGTCCAAGGCCTTCTACAATTGAAGCTTTACAACAAGTGCTAACATTCGCCGACCAGAAAAACCCTGATGTTTACTTAACCAAGCCAACTCTAATAAACATGATGCGTCAAGCTGGTTATAAATCGCTTTGGATTACAAACCAACAAACACAAACAAAGCGCAACACCTTATTACTCACCTTCTCCCAGCAAGCAGATGAGCAAGTATATTTAAACAACAACCGTGTTCAAAACTCTAGTCAGCTTGATGATGGTGTCCTAAAGCCATTCAAAAACGCCTTAAGTAATAGTGATGGCCCAACATTTATTGTCGTACACCTACTTGGGACGCACCGTAAATACAATTATCGTTATCCAGAAAGTTTCAAACAATTTACTGGTCGCGCTGGTATGCCAGACTGGGTACCAGATGAACACGCTGAGGAATACAATGATTATGATAACGCTATCTTATTCAATGACTACGTTGTCTCAAGCTTAATTAACATTCTAAAAGAGACCTCAACAAACAGTTCTTTAGTGTATTTCTCAGATCATGGAGAAGAAGTTTACGACACAAAAGATGATTTATTTTGTGGCAGGAATGAAGGCAAACCAACACCCGCAATGTATACCGTCCCTTTTATTGCCTGGCTATCTCCTGAATGGAAAAAAATGCATCCAACCTCTTCAATTCAAAAAACCCTAAACCACCCTTATCAAACGTCTGACTTTATTTATAGTTGGGCTGACTTGGCAGGCATAGATTTCATAGGTAATAACCCGACTAGAAGTATCTTTAATAAACATTTTATTGCTAGGAAACGTATGATTGGTTCACCATTCACCCCAAAGAAAATGATTGATTTTGTTTCTATCTCTCACAAACAAGAACTTACGCTAAATTAACCGTCAAATACTAACTTTTCTTAGGAAACCACCTTGGCCGGACAAAACTTAAAGGGTATACAACGGCTAAAAGCAGCTTGGAGCAACTCGCTGGCAGGAGTAAAGGCATGTTGGGCACATGAAGAAGCCTTTAGACAGGAGGTAGTACTGACTGTACTAGCCACCCCCTTAGCCTTTTATATCACCGAGATACCTACTGAAAGAGCCCTGCTTATCGGTAGTTTGCTACTTCTCCTTATAATAGAATTAATAAATTCTGCAGTCGAAGCAACGGTAGATAGAATCGGGCTCGAGTACCACGAGTTATCTGGAAAGGCTAAAGATATAGCTTCAGCTGCCGTATTATTCGGCAGCTTATTAGTTGCTTTAACCTGGCTTTTAATTCTACTTTAAATACAATAATCTATTGTTAACTCTCTTCTTTCACTAAACATACAAACCATGAACCTTCGGGATTTAAAATACATTGTTGCTGTCGCAGAAACAAAAAGCTTTGTTAAGGCCGCCGAACAATGCTTTGTTAGCCAACCCACGTTGAGCATGCAAATTAAAAAGCTCGAAAATTCATTAAATATTAAAATTTTTGAACGTAACAACAAACATGTTTTAGTCACCGAGATAGGCAAGCAGGTTATTGAAACGGCAAAGCGTATCTTGCAAGATGCTGAACACATCAGCATTTTAGCAAAACATGAACAAGACCCTTTCGCCGGTGATTTTACATTAGGCGCATTTCCTACCATCGCCCCTTATATTCTTCCCAAACTAATTCCACTTATTAAAAAAAAGCTTCCTAACCTGCGTTTAATCTTAGTAGAAGAAAAAACTGACATCTTGCTCCATAAACTAAAAACGGGGCTCATCGATGCAGCACTACTAGCGGGCCCTATCCATGATGAAAGCTTGATCGCAGAAAAATTATTTGATGACGAATTTAAACTCGCTGTGGCAACACACCATCCGTTAGCCGAACAAACCATCATTAATCCAGATGAATTAACCAATCAACCCTTGCTCTTATTAGACGAAGGGCACTGTCTAAGAGATCAGGCCTTACAGTTTTGCCAGCTCAGCGGTATAGATGAAGAACAAAATGTAAGGGCCACCAGCCTTGAAACATTGAGACAAATGGTCATTGCTGACACAGGCATTACGTTTATGCCTACGATTGCGATTCAAAACAATGATGACAATATTCGCTACATACCTTTTGAAGAACCTAAACCGAAACGCACTATTTATTTAGTCAGCCGACAAACAAACCCACGCACTGAGCTTATAAAACAGCTCAAAAACCTTTGTGTTAACAACAATCAACTATAGATAATACCTATTAAATTAATAATAACAATTGATTTTACCTGATCAAGCATCAAGACTAAACTATCACTTGTAGCGATAAACCAACCATTTAAACCAATAGGAGATATCTATGACACAGTTAGTACCTCAGTGCACGTTCAAAACACGCGTAAGAGATACCAGCATTGAAGGTGACAACCCTTATCGCTGGCAAGACCTCACAACAGATGACATCTTTGCTGGTAAAAAAATTGTTCTTTTTGCATTACCCGGTGCCTTTACACCCACTTGTTCAAGTACCCACCTACCGGGCTTTGAAGCCAAGTATGCAGAGTTAAAAGCAAAAGGTGTTGACGAAGTTTACTGCTTAAGCGTGAATGACGCCTTTACCATGTACCAATGGAGTAAAAACCTTGGTATTAAAAACGTGAAAATGCTACCCGATGGTAATGGTGAGTTCACACGTTTAATGAACATGCTGGTTAAAAAAGAGAACTTGGGCTTCGGTGAGCGTTCTTGGCGCTACGCTATGATCGTTGATGATGGAAAGATCACTGCTTTATTCAGTGAACCAGGAAAAGAAGACAACTGCGCAGATGACCCTTTTACCTGCAGTGATGTTGATACTGTTCTTAAGCAACTTTAAATTAAGCCTTACAAACCCCCAGCCTTTTTAAAGGCTGGGGACTCATTTCTTTAGTCGTCGTTAATACCTTAAAGCCTTAAACGTTTAGCTTTTTCTCTATGCGTTGCTTGTAATTTAGATAATGAACCATTTGCAGCGCATCATCACTGCTTGCCCCGAGTTCATAATACGGAACATCGATATCAGTAATATATATTGGGTACTTTTCTGCAGATTTTCGTGCCTGCACGATAAACCGCGATACACTGCTATACAGTTGATCACCCTGCTCAACGCTTGAGAACACTTGATCGTTACAATAAATATATGTCCCTTTGGTCTGTTCATCATAAACCACCCGAACATTTATCATATCCGGTTCTATCTTATCGGACACGAACACTTGCTTATGCCCCCAATGTTGGCCAATTTTCTCCAGTTTATAACACATTATTTCCGCATCAAAAGCGGTACTACTTAATTGCTCAGCACCCAGTCCTCGGCGATGAAAAACACTATCAATTAATACCCGATACGATTGCAATAATGACGTTTCGTACACAAATGTCTGCTCGTCAAAAAACATCGAACCGTTCTCATCTAAAATATAAACTTGCGCCTTATTATCACCGAGTTGACTGTAATAAAGGTTTGTATGACCTGCCTTATGATGTCTATAAATAACAGGCAGTAAGCCTTTTGGGTCAATTTTATTATCAAAATATACTGGACTAAAAACTGGCTGAGGCCTTGCTAGCTCTTCAAACAAATGATTTTCCGCTACGCCGGTGGCTGTCATTTTGCCATCGTTAACCTGCATAATATAGAACGAGCGAGCCAGCTGAATAACGAAACGTGGTGACACACCATGCGCATATTGTCTAAAAACAATCGCCACTTCTTTAAACAACGCTTGTATTCGCTTAGCGACACTCATCGCTCTGGGCGAGTTATAACTAGCACTGACCAAACGTGGAAGCACTTGTGCAGGACCGAGTGTTTTATAGTCAAAAATATCACAAAAACAATTCATTAGACCGGTTGCTGACTCGTATTTACCAATAATAACTTCGTTCCACGAATTGCGTAGCAGCATGTCTACCGTATACACCAAGTTCCGCCGCTGAGAGCCAAAACTTAAGGCATCTGACCGCTCACTGGTTAGGTTCACCCCTTTTTCAGTGAAACTACTCATTGAATCTAAACCTGAATTAATCACTAACAGGACATCTGTCACCACTGACTCATGACAATACGCCTTCAAGTGAACCGGTTTTTTTGGCAGCGCATCAAAAAACGACTGGATCGAATGCAGTGTCTGCGCGACTTCGCGTGAACTTATCTGGCTTGCCCCCGGGTTTAAGGCAACCTTTGTTCTGCTACCGACTACGCCATTATCAACACTCCACGCTAACAAGCCAATTAAGCTAGGGGCCTGTCGTATAAATTGCTCATCGCGCCCCTCTCCCAGCCTATTTAATAGCCAGCTTGTTTGCGTATTTTTCACTACCTGCGTTAATACAACTTTAGTTTCAGGCTGTAACAAGGTGTGTTTGATCGTAGAGCGCTCTAATTTACTAGGACGTTTTTCAAACGTCGCGTTAAGCTTTCTCCCTAATAGCAGGAATTCCTCATTATCACGCCTTGATTTTTCGACTCTCTGTTTTGCAAACTTAACCAACAAGCGATAACTGTATGTCAGCTCATGAGTTAAACGCTGTTTTTCTTGTTGCGCTTGGGAAATATTCCAGCCCTTATTGTCCAACGAATGTTTAATGTAATCAGGCAACGGCTGGCATTTAGCCAGCATGTCACTAAAAACACGTTGTCGCCAATCGGGCGTAGCCGCTATTCGCGCATGCTCATTAAGCTTGCTGAAAAAACAATACCGCATTAAGTTCAAACGCTCAGGCTCGTCCCTTCCAATGAAGTACGCTTCAAGCACATCATACAAAATAAGGTAAGCATCGAGTTTATTAGCATCTGACTCACCTGCATACACTCGTTCCTTCATTAATAATGCAGCCCAATGAGAACTGGGGTACTGGTCAACATACGATTCCATTAACATCAGCTTTAATAGCGATTTATAGGGCGAGTCGATCGCCTTGTATAAGTGCCAAAATGAGGCCCCTAAAAACTCTTCGGCAGGAACCTTTTCAAGCCCTCCAAAATCAATGACATCATGCTGATCAATAAAGCGCTGCTTTAATAAATTATCAACAAACACTTGATAGTTGTTTTCTTCTGTTGGTGGTACCAGCCACCACACTGGGTAACGACCAGCAACATACAAGGCGGTACGGTAAAACTCTTCTAATAATAAATGATGCTGCGTACTGCCACTGCTTTCTGAGGACAAGGGCGTTGCTTCACCTTGTTTAAATTTTTCCGCATTCATCAAAAAGAAATGCACTTCAAGGCCTAGCGTTGTTGCCCACTTTTCAATACTACTGGCTTTTTCTTGCAACAGCGCCAAGGCGCTCGTTGATAAAGTTGGCGCATAGCACAGCCATAAATCCATATCACTGTCTTTAACATATGCAATACTGCCAACACTCCCCATCAAAAAAATGGACTCAATGCCGAAAGCACGTTTGGCTCGTTTGCTATAAACAAAGCCTTTACCCAACTTTTTAGCTTTATCAATGGAAAGCTTATCTGGCGAATAATCAGCAATACCGGCAGGCGTTTCGCTGGACACATAACCGGGCAACACAGGGTGATTAACGTGAAATAACAACGGTAATAATTCTAAGAATATTTTCTGCCGAGGGGTAACAGCATCTATAGCCCGTTGCATTTTTAACTTATGAAGGTTTAAAAATCGCTGCTTGACTACTTTTAAATCTTTCTTACTAATATCACCATTCGGACCGACAAGGCTGATGCATTTTAAATGACGCCCCTGAACAGGTTTTTTTACTGAACCAACCATCCGCTACATGACTGCCGTCAGGTCGATATCATCTCGTAGTGCTTGTAACATTGCCTGAGTCGTATCCCCTTTTGACCATTCGGTTAGCCCAACCGAAAAAGAAACTGGGCGGCCATCACCTTTGGCAAACAAGGACAAATGCGGCTCTTCATTAAATTTTTTTAACAATGAAGCAGCAGATTGATAATTGGTCTCGGGCAGTATCACCAGAAAGGTATGAGGATCCAGCATGCCAATTTGATCGGCCCAGCGCAGCTGGTCTTTAAGAAAATAAGCAATGCGTTTGACGCAACGCGAGAATAGTTGGCTATCCATTTGATCTGGAAAAAAATAACTGATTCTTAACAACGATAACGGGTTATCGTAACGACGACTACGACTAATATGCCCATCCAGCATTTCAACAATCACATCATTACTCATCATCCCAGTTGTTGGGTCTTTTAAGTTTAAGCCAGACAAATCATCCTGTAGTCGTCTGCACTCATTACCAATAATGACTAAGTCCGTACAATCATGAAAAAAGTAGATATCGTACTCAGGCGTCTTGATATGTTCGCGCCTGAGCCACCGTTGCTGAGTTTGCTGCGGCGGCACAGGAAAGGGGTTACCGGCGCTCAGTAACAAAGAAGTCAACTCACTACTTTTGAACGTCGTACTATCTTGTATTTCTTCTTGTTGAAGCAAAGATAACAGGTAAGGGTTAAGCCATTGAACGCCTTGCTCATTCATTACCAACACACCAAAATCTGCAACATCTAGTGCTTGCTGTCCCCACCCTCCTGACAATGAATCAAACATCTTTTAGCTAAAAGTTACTGTTATTAGTCGTACCCTAAGTATTGCTGATTTTTTCAAAAATACTGTTTTTTCTTAGCTTTTCTTCATTCTGCTAACAACGTCTTTGCATCCATTATTGCTTGGCGTACTTGATTTGGCGCTGTTCCACCCAAATGGTTTCGCGCACACACAGAGCCCTCTAGGGTCAGCACCTGAAAGACATCATCGCCGATGTCTTGTGAAAAGCCCTGCAACTCGTCAAGCGACAACTCCGATAAATCACGGCCCGTTTCAGTTCCTAAGCGCACTGCCAACCCTACAATTTCGTGTGCATCTCTAAATGCAATGCCTTTACCTACCAAGTAATCTGCCAAATCTGTTGCTGTGGAAAAGCCTTGTTTAGCGGCCTTCAGCATCGATGCTTTTACTGGCTTAATATTCGGCACCATATCGGCAAACGCACGCAAAGACCCTAAAACCGTATCGACGGTATCAAACAACGGCTCTTTATCTTCTTGGTTATCTTTGTTGTAGGCTAAGGGTTGGGACTTCATCAGCGTTAACAACGACACCAAGTGACCGTTTACGCGCCCTGTTTTACCGCGCACCAATTCAGGCACATCGGGGTTTTTCTTTTGCGGCATGATCGATGAACCGGTACAAAACGCGTCTGGCAAATCAACAAAATTAAATTGCGCGCTCGTCCATAAAACAATTTCTTCTGAAAAGCGAGATAAGTGCGTCATCAACAAGGCAGAGGCCGCACAAAATTCTATTGCAAAATCACGGTCACTAACACCATCTAAAGAATTGGCTGACGGGCGAGAAAAACCCAACAATTCTGCCGTCATAAAGCGGTCAATCGGGTAACTCGTTCCGGCTAACGCGGCTGATCCCAGCGGCATAACATTAACCCGTTTTGCACAATCTGCAAACCGTTCGGCATCACGCTTTAGCATTTCAAACCACGCCATTAAGTGATGCCCAAAGGTGACCGGTTGCGCCACTTGTAGGTGTGTAAAGCCAGGCATAATCGTATCAGTATGCTGTTCGGCCAAACTGACCAGACCTTGTTGTAAACGCTTCAACTCTGATTGAATCATCCCTAGCTGGTCACGCAAAAACAAACGAATATCTGTCGCCACCTGATCATTACGTGAACGCCCTGTATGCAGCTTTTTACCTGCCATGCCGATACGTTCGGTTAACGCCGCCTCAATGTTCATGTGCACATCTTCCAATGCAACAGACCATTCAAACTCACCCGCTTGAATACAGCTTAAGATATCCGCTAAGCCTTCCTCTATCTGCTGACATTCTTGCTCAGTTAGAATCCCCACCTTGGTCAACATTTTGGCGTGAGCGACTGAGCCTTGAATATCATACGGTGCTAGACGTTGATCAAAATCAACGGAGGCTGTAAATGCCTGAACAAAGGCGTCGGTGCTTTCAGTGAAGCGGCCGCCCCACAATTTATTTTGTTTATCTAGTGACATGTCTTTAGCTATAAAAGTGAATTTTCACCTAGTATATCACTTAAGAATCGCTTACTTTAGAACGAATAGAACATAGGCTAGCACTTCCAGCATGGACAAAAGTTCTCTCACACAACAAGCTTATTTTTTGCCGGACATGTGTCTTGCTAAGAATGTCCTGTATCTCACGCTTATTTCTCAATTACTGGCCATTATTCTTGCCTTAAATACCAGCTTTATAAGTGGTGACTTTTGGGTAGCGCTTAGTTTAAATGCCTTGTTTATTTTATGGGTTGCCTTTACATGCGCTGCTATTTTTTGCGCTTTGAAAGAAAAAATAAACCGTTGTTCTTCAACCCAGATATGTCTTCTGATGTTTTTAACCATCAACCTTACAACCTTGTTCATTACCTGGGTCATCTCTTTTTTATTACCCCAGCTAGACCTATTTGCAAGTTCCCCAAATAGCTACCTTAGTATCTATTTAAGAAATACGGGTATCAGTATTATCTTTAGCCTTATTTTATTACGCTTTCTATACATTCAATTTCAATGGCGCAGACAAATAAAGGCAGAAGCCGATGCACAACTTGATGCATTACAGGCCCGTATTCGACCACATTTTTTATTTAATAGCCTAAATACCATTGCCAGCCTAACGCGAATAGACCCACCCTTGGCTGAGTCGCTGACAGAAGACTTAGCTGAATTATTTCGAGCTAATATGCAAACATCTAAACGACTGATTCCTTTTAGCCAAGAACTTGCTTTCATTCAACAATATTTAAATATCGAGCAAACCCGTTTAGGTGATCGGTTAACCATACGGTTAGATATTTCAAACATCCCAAGCGATGCCCTCATCCCGCCGTTAAGCATTCAACCTATCATTGAAAATGCCGTTTACCATGGTATTGAAACGGTCGGTGACGGCGGCGAGCTGAATATTTCTGGCAGTATGGAAAAAAGTATTATTCGTTTACTCGTCAAAAACCCTATTGGCAATGAACACGCATCAAAGGAACGTGGCGGAAACAAGATGGCCTTGCATAATATCCGCCTTCGAATGGAGCAATGCTTCCCAGGGCAAAGCCAGTTACTGGTCAGCTCAAGCGATTTAGAATTCCAGACCCAACTTAAATTTCCATACCAAAAGTCCCTCTTATGAAAATCTTAATTGCAGATGATGAACCACTGGCAAGGCAACGTTTAAAAAGACTAGTCGATGCAATTAGCAGCCACCACACTGTCTATGCCGATGCCAGTAATGGGGTTGACGCATTAAAGCAATGCATTGATATTCAACCTGAGCTGGCTTTACTGGATATTCGCATGCCAAAAATGGATGGTTTGCAAACCGCTACTGAAATAGCAAACGCTCAATTAAAAACACGGGTAGTCTTTGTCACCGCCTACGACGAATACGCTATTGAGGCTTTTGATAAAAATGCCATTGATTATTTGCTTAAGCCGGTTAAACAAGCTCGATTAGATCAAGCCATTGATAAAGCAGCGCAATACATGGCGCAGCCCATCGATATCAAACAAGCCGCGCCATTATTATCACGACCACGCCAACACCTTTGCGCTCATACACATCATGGCCTTAAAGTCCTAAACGTCAACGATATCTTATTCTTCAAAGCTGACCATAAATACGTTCTCGCGGCGACTGCAACAGAGTCGATATTAATCGAAGACTCGCTGAAATTACTGGAGGAAGAATTCGGCACACAATTCTTTCGCATTCATCGTAATGCCCTGGTTAATACAACTGCTATACACGCTATTACAAAATCTGCCTCGGGCCAATTCGAGCTGCAGCTTAAAGGCTATAAAGAAACCTTGAGCATCAGTCGACGACACCAAGCCGAATTAAACCGTTTTCTGCGACAGAAAGACTGAGTCTCCTTAAACATGTCGCCCCCGGCTGATATAATCCGCCTATCTCACAATCCTTTGTTACCGTCATGTCTCTGATTAAAATCGCAACTCGCAAAAGCCCATTAGCCCTTTGGCAAGCTGAACACGTCGCTAAATTGCTAAAAGCATCACACCCTTCACTTGAAATTGAGTTGGTTAAAATGGTCACACAAGGTGACAAAATTCTTGACACCCCCTTAGCAAAAATTGGTGGTAAAGGCCTTTTTATTAAAGAGCTTGAGCAGGGAATGCTAAATGGTGATGCAGACCTCGCCGTTCACTCGATGAAAGATGTACCCGCTCAAGTACCAGAGGGCTTTGAAATTGGCGCTATTTTGTCACGTGAAGACCCTCGGGATGCCTTTGTTTCCAACGCCTACTCAAGCATTAACGATTTACCCCTAGGCGCTGTTGTTGGCACCTCAAGTCTTAGGCGTCAGAGCCAGCTACTTAAAATGCGCCCTGACTTACACATCAAATCACTTCGAGGAAACGTAAATAGTCGCCTGCAAAAGCTAGATAACGGCGATTATGATGCCATTATTCTTGCTGCAGCGGGTCTGATTCGCCTTGGTTTTGAGAACAGAATAAAAATGGCCCTTCCGGTTAACACATTGTTGGCGGCTATTGGCCAAGGCGCTATCGGCATAGAATGTAGGCAGGGCGACACGGCAACACTAGCGCTCATTGAATGCTTACATGACAAGCCTACAGCTATTCGTGTGCAGGCCGAACGCGCCATGAATTTCACACTGGAAGGTGGGTGCCAAGCCCCCATCGCGGGGCACGCAAGAATTAAAGGTGATATTTTACGCCTACATGGTTTGGTCGCAGAACCTGATGGCAGTGTAATGATCACTGAACAACTAGAAGGCCCCCTTGAGGATGCAGAAAAGATTGGCGTTACCGTTGCTAACCGTCTCTTAGCTGCCGGTGCTAAAGAGATTCTAGACAAACTGTACGATCATGCAGAGTAATGAAAAAACTGTCTTAGTCACGCGGCCAGCCCATCAATCAGATCACCTATGTGGCCTGTTAACGGCAGCAGGCTTTACACCAATTCGCTACCCAACCATAGCGATTCAAGCTGTTGAAAATACAGCGCATATTAGCAACACTTTATACCAGCATAGTAACTACGATTACCTGATTTTTATCAGTGCAAATGCAGTTATACAGGCCGATCGCCTAATAGATCATCAATGGCAAAAAACACCTTCTGGCATTATTGCCATTGGGCCTAAAACAGCCGACACGCTGGACCAACTCGGTTTAAAACCTGCCATTACTGCCGCTAAACCCTTTAATTCTGAGCGCCTACTTACACAGCTTCCAAGCGACCTTAAGCAAAAAAAAGGGCTCATCATTAAAGGCAAAGGAGGCCGTACTTTATTGGCTGAACAACTACAAAAACGCGGCATGACCGTTGATACTCTTGACGTATACCAACGCACATTACCTAATAATTACAAGACAAGCCACATCAAGAAACCCGCCTACATCACTATCACTAGTCAACTGGCCTTAGACAACCTATTTCTAATCCCGCCAAGGCCTATTGGTGAGCTTAAACAACAGTGTACTTTCGTGGTCTTTAGCGAACGACTTGCCCGCTACGCCAGCAGTCTTGACTGCCAACATCTGCTCATTAGTCATGGGGCTAGCGATAAAGGCTTAGTCTCTGCCATCAACCAAGACAAAAAACGCTAACAAATTTTTTAAGCATCGTAGCTGTTTCGGCGCTATACTGAAGAGGACCATAACTGACTTTACAACCATTAGGCTCTATGTATTGAAATGACCTAATCTTTATCACTCACGGATATCTGTCATGAATGACTCATCAAAACAGGAAGCGCACACTGAAGACAAACCTAACCCTAAGGCAAGCAGTAAGCAGCCTGAAAAGGTAGTGGCAAAGACATCATCTACTAATCAGCCCAAACAAAAATCAAGAAGTGCGATTGCTTGGCTGGCCATTTTTTTAGTTATTCTGGCCACCATGGCTGGGTACCTCACCTTTAAGCAACTCACTCAACACATTAGTCAGCTGTCGAGCAGCATCGACGCACTTAAAAACGACACGTCCGGAGCTTCAAACGAACTCCAATCTAAAACCCGTCAAGTCAGCAATCAGTTATCAGACCTTAACTCACACGTTGAGCAGCTCGAGCAGTCGGCAGATGAAAGAATCACTTTATTACAACAACAAGTCGGCAAAAATAGGCGTCAATGGCTTATTGCTGAAGCTGAGTATTTAGTGAGTGTGGCCAATACCCGCTTACAATTAGCCGGAGACGTTGATACCGCCATTGTTGCTCTACAGACCGCTGATCAACGACTTAAAGAAAATGGCGACCCCCTAACATTTGCCATTCGTCAACAAATAGCAAAAGAAATAAACCTTCTCAACAGTACCTTCTTACCAGATACGGTAGGTCTTTCGTCGCAACTTTTGGCCCTAGAAGACGCCGTTTCTAGCATGGGTATTAAAGCGCCTCATGCCGGTACCGCTCAAGCACCTGAAATTGGTAAAGGTGATGCCTCCCCTATTCCAGAAAATATTCAAGACACCCTTAACGATGCTTGGGAGAGCTTCAGTAAATTAATCGTCGTTCGGCGCAGCGATAAACCTTTAGCCGCGTTGATGACACCAGAGCGCATTGAACTGATTAGAAAAAATTTAGCCTTAAAGCTTGAATCAGCCAGGCTAGCCTTAATTAACCAGCAACAAGCCCTTTACACTGCGAACATCGCCATTGCTAAAACTTGGCTAGGTGATTACTTTGATAATAACAACCCTGCTGTAAAAACGGCCCTTAAGCAACTTGATAAGCTTGAAAATACAGTCATCAAAGCTGAGCTTCCCTCTATTGCCTTATCGTTAAAGATGCTGCGCGATTTGCCCCTATTAAGCATGTCAGCCGAAGACAGTACCGCCCCTTCAATCACTATTGCTACCCCTGCTTCCATAGAAAAAAAGGATCTCAGCTCACAGCCACCAGCTGAAGAACCAGCCCCCCTCGCAATAGACAATAACATGCCAACTTCGGCAGCTCCGGAACCTACTAAAGCAGAGCAATAGAGGCAAGCACTATGAAACTAATACTTCTTCTCATACTCGCTCTAGTCATCGCTAGTGGACTTGCTTATCAGGTACATCTGGAACCTGGATACGCCCTTTTAACTTATGGGCACGTATCCATTGAGACGTCTCTGGCAGTCCTGTTGTTTGTTACATTGATTATTTTCATTGGTTTTTATTTCTCTTTAAGAGCCCTGCTCACTCTTAAACGTAGTCCCAAAAGCATCAGCAGATGGAACCAAAAACGTAAAACGACCCGCTCACAAAAAGAAATTAATAAAGGCCTGATTAATTCTGCCGAAGGCAATTGGCAGCGCTCTGAAAAACTCTTAGTCAAGCATGCTGAACAAAGTGACACCCCTTTATTGAACTACCTTAGCGCCGCCCATGCCGCCCAGTCTCAAGGCGCTTATAATCGCCGAGATGAATATTTATTTAAGGCAGGCAAGACGTTGCCCGACCAAATACATGCCATTCAACTAACACGTGCTAAGTTACAACTCGCCGCTGGTCAATTTGAACAGGCGCTTGCCACACTGCAACAGCTAAGAACAGCAACACCTAACCACCCTATTGTTTTAACGTTGTTAATGAAAACACACCTACAGTTAAACGAGTGGGAAGCTCTTTATCATTTACTACCATCCATAAAAAACAACCGAAAAATTGCTTCACAAGAGTGGCTGCCGGTTGAAGAAAAAGTGTTAACACAGTTATTTTCAAACAACCTTGAGTCTGGCCAATTAACGCTTAGTATGATTTGGAAGGCACTCGACAAAAAACAGAAGCTAAACCCTCGTTACCTGATCGCTTACACTTCTCAACTGATTCGCACAGGCGATAATGCCACCGCTGAAGAGCTATTGATTAAGGGCCTAAATGCACAAGCAAACCCTGACTTACTGGCTCGGTATATGCAATTAACTATTCCAGCAGAAAAAAAACAGCAGCAGCTAGAAAAATGGTTACGAAAACATGGGGCCAGCAGCGAATTTTTTAATGCACTGGCGCAACTTTGCATAGAGCAAGAGCATTGGAGCAAAGCTAAATCATACCTAGACGACAGCATTTCACTGCAACCGTCTAGCTTAGCCTATCTGCTATTAGGCCAAGTGCAAGAACAGTTAGGTGACCCTAATAACGAGGCAAGCGCCCACTATAAAACGGGGCTTGAGCTGAGCATAAACGCAAACAAACTAAACCTGGCTCCATCAACAAGCCAATCCAGCTAATCTAGCCCTAAGGTTGACCATAGTTCGTCAATCTTAAGCTTAACCGGTACGCTCATTTCAATCGGCTTACCCCATTCTCGCGTGGTTTCCCCTGGCCATTTGTTTGTCGCATCCAAACCCATTTTTGAACCTAAGCCAGAAACTGGCGACGCAAAATCTAAATAATCAATCGGCGTGTTTTCAATCAACGTCGTATCTCTGGATGGATCAACACGTGTGGTCATGGCCCAAATAACTGATTCCCAATCACGAATATCCACATCATCATCCGTCACAATAACAAACTTGGTATACATAAATTGCCGTAAAAATGACCAAATACCAAACATGATTCGTTTTGCATGCCCTGGGTATTGCTTTTTAATGCTGACTATCGCCATTCGATAAGAACAGCCTTCTGGTGGTAAGTAAAAGTCTTGAATTTCAGGAAATTGTTTTTTTAAAATCGGCACAAATACTTCATTCAACGAAACACCCAAAATAGCAGGCTCATCAGGTGGCTTGCCCGTATAGGTTGAATGATAGATAGGGTTTTTACGATGCGTTATTTTTTCAATCGTAAAAACAGGAAAACGTTCAACTTCATTGTAGTAGCCTGTATGGTCACCAAACGGCCCTTCATCTGCCATTTCATCAGGGTATAAATAGCCTTCCAGAACAATCTCAGCACTAGAAGGAACTTGTAGATCATGCGTTAAGCAATCTGCAATTTCTGTTTTAGAACCACGTAATAACCCTGCAAATGCATATTCTGATAACGCATCCGGCACAGGCGTTACCGCCGCCAAAATGGTGGCAGGGTCAGCGCCCAACACAACGGCTATTGGAAAGGGCTCCCCTGGGTGTTCTGCTTGCCATGCTTTAAAATCTAGCGCTCCGCCTCTATGCGCTAACCACCGCATAATGACTTTATTGCGCCCAATCACCTGTTGACGATAAATACCTAGGTTTTGCCGTTTTGCTAATGGCCCCTTAGTGATGACTAATGGCCACGTAATCAGTGGCCCCGCATCATCAGGCCAACATGTTTGAATCGGAAAATCAGCCAAATTAACAGCCTCTCCTTCAATAACAACCTGCTGGCACACGGGTTTTTTAACCACCTTTGGCGCCATATTAAGTACTTGCTTATAAACCGGTAATTTTGCCCAAGCATCCTTTACACCTTCTGGTGGCTCAGGTTCTTTAAGTGCTGCCAGCACTTCACCGACATCCCTTAATGCACTAACAGTATCTTGCCCCATCCCTAAAGCAACCCGTTTCGGCGTTCCGAATAAATTAGCTAAAACCGGTATCGAATAACCTTTAGGGTTTTCAAATAGTATTGCTGGTCCTTCCTGTTTCAACACCCGGTCACATATCTCTGTCATCTCAAGATGAGGGTCAACCTCTTGATTGACTCGCTTTAACTCACCTAACTGTTCAAGTTTTGAGATAAAATCACGTAAATCCTTATAATCCATACTTACTTTAGACTGTTCATTATGATGAGATTATAAAGTAACACCAATATAAAAACTAAGATATGAAATACGATATAACACTGGATGCGAAAGGCTTAAACTGCCCGCTACCGTTATTAAGACTCAAGCAACAGCTTCAAAAATCTAGCCCGGGCGACATTATTAAAATGTTAGCAACCGACCCTGCCTCTCATCTTGATGTTGGCGTGTTTATTGATAAATCAAACCATCAAATGTTAAGGCATGAACGCGATGATGATATTCAATGCTTTTACATTAAAGTGGCCGATTAATAGAACTACTGCTTACATCACCAAAATGCAACAAAGGCGCTAATCAAAGCGCCTTTGTTGTTGGAAATGCTTAAATTCTAAACCCACCATGCCGTTTCAGCTGACGGGCATCTTGAAATTTTATACCCAGATACACGCCAATAAGCATACTAAGAATCAATAACAACAGACTTAGTCCTGTAAAAGAAAAGCTGACGGGCTCATTATCTGTTGGCGGCACCGTTTTTGTCACATTGGCTACCAACGGGTGTTGCTCATTCTCTTGCTGTAGCTGTTGAATGGTCTTTTCCGCCTTAGCCAACGCCTCTTGTAGTTCTTCAGTGATACGTTGATCGTTCTTTTGCTCATTCGGCACAACCTCTTCAGTCGGCTGATTTAATTTCGTTAATGTCGCTTCTGCACGATCTAGCTTTTCTTGAAGCTGCCTGTATTTACTTTGAAGTGAAAGCAGCCTAACCTTTGCCGGCTTTTCTTCTGATAAAAACCGTTTTTCAACCCACCCCGTTTCACCACCCACCAACTGCACTTTTACAAAGCCCTTAGCCTCACCTATTAATTCAACAGGTGTGCCACTTGGGAGTAACTGTGTAGGTTGTTCACTATTATTAGGTTCAGCATACATGCCAGCTAATAATTTATCAGTTATATGTGCTGCATTCGCCATGGCTGGCAAAAACAACAGCAAAAAGAAAACGTGCTTTAACATCTTATGCTGCAATGCCTGAATGCTTCAAGAGAGCATCTATTGTTGGCTTTCTTCCTCTAAACGCTGTAAATAATTCAAGCGCATCATCGCTCCCTCCCTTTTCTAAAATGTTGTGTAAAAAAGAACGCCCTGTTTGCTCATCAAAGATTCCTTTTTCTTCAAACAACGAAAAAGCATCGCTAGATAGAACCTCCGCCCACTTATAACTGTAATAGCCTGCCGCATAACCTCCTGCAAAAATATGTGAAAAGCTATTCGGAAAACGATTAAATTCTGGTGTTTTAACAACACTAACATCCGCTCTAACTTGTTCCAACACATCATAAATTTGCGAATCGTTTGTTGCGTCATATTCCAAATGAATTCGAAAATCAAATATTGAAAATTCAATCTGCCTCACCATCTGCATACCCGACTGAAAGTTCTTCGCTGCCAACATTTTTTCAAATATTTCCTGCGGCAGCACCTCACCCGTTTTATAGTGACCAGAAATTAACGGCATTACCTCTGCTTGCCAGCACCAGTTTTCCATAAACTGGCTAGGTAACTCAACGGCATCCCATTCCACACCATGTATGCCGGACACACTTAAGTAATCAACTTGTGTCAGCATATGGTGCAAGCCATGTCCAAACTCATGAAAGAGCGTTTCTACTTCGCCATGAGTTAGCAACGATGGGTCTTCACCGATAGGTGGGGTGAAATTACACGTTAGATACGCAACCGGCGTTTGCACCCCGTCTTTCTTTTTAAAACGGGTCACGCACTCATCCATCCAAGCCCCTCCTCGCTTATGCGGACGAGCAAAAAGATCAATAAAGAACCGACCTCGGTGAACACCTTTTTCATCCGTAATGGAAAAAAGCTGCACATCTTTATGCCAGGTATTAACGTCTTTTACTTCTGAAATATTAAGCCCATACAGTTTCTCAACCACCTTAAACATCCCTGTTAATACACGATTTGCAGGAAAATATGGCTTCACTTCTTCTTGAGAAAACTGATACCTCTCTTGACGTAGCTTTTCTGAATAATAAGCGACATCCCACGATTCAACAGCACCTTTATGTCCTTGCTTAGCAGCGAAGTCACATAAGGTCGCATAATCTTTTTTAGCCATTGGCAAAGAGCTATCGGCCAATTGATTTAAAAATGTCAGTACATCCTCAGGCTTATCGGCCATTTTGGTGGCCAACGATAAATGTGCATAACTTTTGTAACCTAACAATTGTGCCTTTTCATGTCGCAAGCCCACGATGTCTTTCATCAACTGTGAATTATCCCAGCTTTCTTTGCCAGTTCCTTGATCAGACGCCCTTGTTACAAAAGCATGATGTATGGCATAGCGTAACTCACGGTTATCTGCATACGTCATAATTGCCATATAGCACGGGAACTCTAACGTCAGCATCCAACCGTCTTGGTCCTTTTGCTGCGCTGTTTGACGGAGTAGATCCATCGCCGATGTGGGCAAGCCTTGCAAATCAGCCTCATCTGTCACCAATTGGCTCCAATCATTGGTGGCATCCATTAAATTTTCTTCAAATTGGTTCGTTAATGTCGACAATTGCTGCGATATATCCATATAACGTTGTTTTTTATCACTCGGCAAAGCCACCCCCGACAACTCAAAGTCGCGCAACGCATTATCAATAATCTTTTTTTGTGCCGTGCTCAATACCTTATACTCAGCCCCTTTTTTAATCGAAAGATAAGCAAGGTAGAGCTCTTTATTTTGGCCAATTTCTGTTGAGTATTCGCTGAGCTTAGGTAAACAATTAGAATACGCTTCACGCCACTCGTCATTGTTCATCACCGAGTTTAAGTGACTGACTGGCGACCACACTCGGTTTAAATAATCATCCATCAATTCAATCGGGTGCACCAGGTTTTCCCAACTGTATTCTTTGCCCCCCTCAAGCAAAGAAGCTATTTCTCTTTTGTTTTTTGCTAGCACCTCATTAATAGCTGGCTCAATATCGGCTGCTGTTATTTCACTAAAGTGCGGAAGCTCAAATTCTTCTAATAAAGGGTTTGTCATATTTTTATACAGTTGAAAAATAAAGTATTTTCGCATGCTTCAGTGCAGCTTCCAAGCCTCAACACTTTGCATAACGAATACTTAAACTAAGAAGCCTAGCTGACTGCCAAAGAAAATCGACACTGGTCTTTAGAAAACTAGCCCATACGCACATTCATCATCCACAGCGCCACCCCACTTATGGCAAAAAACAAACACAGCGACACCCAAGATTTATATTGAAACCTCGCGGTAAGCACTGCCTCATTTTTTGTTGAAATTAAAAATGGTTTACGGCTACTCATTGGTCTTTCAATTATATGCTCAACAGGTCCACGATGCTGACGGGCTAACTCCTCTGCCAACTGGTGTTTTGCAATAAGAACAGCCTTTTCCCACTCCGCTGAATCAATGTGCCCATCGCGGTCTTCATCAAAACGGTTTAATAGCATCCGCGGGTTGCTTTTCCATTGCCTTAATATCGCCGCTAAAGACTCATCCTTTGTTGGCAACGCCAGTTCCTTAAACGACTTAAAGTCACCAAGAACATACAATTGATCACCTTCATGAATGCGTTTTTCGCTATAACGGTATCGCTTAGCAAGAGCAAACGCACTTGAACTAAAGCCTTTTGGACCTGCGGTTGGAAAAGGTGAACTGCCATACCAAGTATCAGAAACCGAATGGATTACTTCAGCATCATCTGGGTTAACAATTGCCCGCCCCGTTTTACCATGCAGAGAAAACACGCCGTCACTAATACCAGTTTCAAAAAGGCTCCAACTGGTACGGCTACGCCCCCGCACATAATGCGACTGTTTCTCTTCTACTTTATACCAATACCAAACACAGCTTTGCTTCGTTAAGGGCGCAATAATAGGCTCGCCAGGTAATAATCTAGCGATGCCAGCAAACTCGTTATAACCTTGTGATGCCGACCTGATCAGTGCCGTCGGCGTGTCCTGCATAATGCGATAACGCCACAAATAACGAAAATAAAAATATAGGCAGGCCAAGGAAATTAGGCATGTAGCAATAAAATATACCCAAAACTCATCAGCCGGCAAGCGTTCAATGGCCTCTGCCCACTCATTCATTATTCAAATAATTTTTTAACATTAACATCGGCCGTTTGTGACGCTTCAAACTCTAATAAATCAAAATCATTAAAGTTAAAGAATTTTGCTATCAATACATCTGGAAATTGCTCAATACGGACATTATTTAAATTCACGCTTTCATTATAAAATTCACGTCGGTCCGCGATGTTATTCTCTAGCTGACTTATTCTATTTTGCAGCTCTTTAAACGACTCATTTGCTTTTAGTTCAGGGTAGGCTTCGGCAACGGCAAATAGGTTCATGAGACCTTGCCGCATCTGTGTTTCCGCCTTCCCTAATGCCGCCACATCTGACTCGCCTAGGGCATTTGAAACGCCCGAGCGCGCCAACATAACTTTTTCCAAGGTGTCTTGCTCATGTTTCATGTATTGCCGACACGTTTCAACCAATTTTGGTAACTCATCATGTCGCTGCTTAAGCAACACATCAATGTTTGACCACGCTTTTGATACGCTATGTTTCAAGCTCACTAAGCTGTTATACAACGCTATTCCATAGCCCACTAAGACAACAATAACGGCCAATGCCATAAATCCTGATACACTCATGTCTTTCTCCCTTTAACAAATACTCACTAAAGTATAGAACAGGAAATCGCACATGCACGTTAAATCTTTTGACTCTAAAACACCGCGAACTGAAGACTCTACCTTTATCCACGATACCGCCGTTGTTATTGGCGACGTTGAACTTGCTGCCGATGTGTCTATTTGGCCATTAGCCGTTGTTCGTGGCGACATTCATAGTATTAAAATTGGTCGTCGTTCTAATATTCAAGATGGTAGCGTTATACACGTTACCCATGCCAGTGACTTTAACCCAGGGGGCTACCCTGTAGTGATTGGAGAAGACGTAACCGTTGGGCATAAGGTGACACTGCATGGCTGCACCATTGGTAATCGTTGCCTGATTGGAATGGGCGCTATTGTGATGGATGGCGCTATCGTCAATGACCAAGTGATAATTGGTGCTGGGAGTCTTGTCCCTCCGGGAAAGGTATTAGAAAGTGGCTATTTATATATTGGCTCTCCAGTCAAAAAAGCTCGGCCCATTAATGAAAAAGAAGCCCAGTTTTTAACCTATTCACCGCAGAACTACGTTCGATTGAAAAATAAATACCTTAACGAGGCAACCTAATGCGTTTCTTCAACTAAACTGAAAGGTATCATTCATTAATTATCCTAAGGGCTACTGTCATGCGTCATTTCTCGTTTGCTCGACAACCCATACTAAACCGCTCCTTAGAACTTCACGCCTATGAATTTTTGTATCGCCCGATTGAAGATGAAAAGCAACAAACACATTCTCTTACTGCTGAGGTTATCGCTTCTTCTGCCTTAGACTTAGGGTTACAAAAAGCAGCAAACAACCACTTTGTTTTTATCAATATATCGTATGAAGATTTATTTAGCCCTCTGATTGAAGCTCTGCCTTCTGAGCAAGTTATCTTAGAGTTATTAGAAGACATTCAACCTGACGCTAGTCTTATCGAAAGAGCTCAAGAGCTTTCAGAAAAGGGGTTTGCTTTCGCTCTTGATGACTTCGTGTACAGCCCAAAATGGGACCCTTTAATCGAATTAGCCTCTATTATTAAGTTTGATTTAACCCTCACCTCCATCGAGGTCAACAAAGCCTTAATTGAAAAACTCCAACCCTGTGCTATACAATTTTTAGCTGAAAAAATAGAGACCTTCGACGACTTCAATGCCTATAAGCAAATAGGCTGCGAGCTATTTCAGGGATATTTTTTTTCAAGACCAGAGTTAATAAAAGGGCGTACTGTTAGCGCTAGCACGTTTGCTATCATCCAACTTCTAGCCCATGTTAACCAGGTGGACATTTCAATGTCTGAACTCGAAAGCACCATTGAAAAGGACCCTAATCTTACCCATATGCTTTTAAAGTATTTAAACTCTGCCAGCTTCTCGTTCAAAAACCCCATTGAACGAATTAAACAAGCCATTGTTATCTTAGGTATTGATGAAACAAAGAAGTGGGCGACATTAATTAGCTTGCGCAGCATCCCTTCTAAACCCTTAGAGCTTATAAAGCATGCCTTAGTACGTGCTAAATTGGCAGAAAACATTGCCGTAAAGAACGACAAAGCACACCCAAACAGCTATTTTCTAATGGGGCTGCTGTCTACATTGGATGCCTTATTAGACATGACAATGAAGGACGCCGTTAAACCCCTACCCTTGAAAAGTGAGATTATAGACGCCTTAGTTGAACAAAAAGGTGAGATGGGTGAGGTCTTAAAAATAATCATTAAACATGAGCAGCAACTTAATTGGCCCATAGGTGATAACTATTCAAACGACTATTTAAAAGCATGCCAATGGGCTGATGATGCTAGCTCATCCATTTAACTTTACAAGCTCAACAGCATTTCAATGCGCTTTACTTTAGCCCCTTTAAGACGGCTGAAGTCTCAGGCATAACTCCACGCCAAAGATGAAACGCATGCGCTGCTTGCTCGACTAACATACCCCGACCATCCACTGATAAGCGGGCGCCTTCTTGCATACCCCAACACACAAATGCTGTCGGCTGCTCACTATACGCCAAATCATAGCAAACCCCGTTCGGCGACAATAAGCCATTTGCTATCTCAGGCAAAGAACCACTTAAACTGGCCGATGTCGCATTAATGATCAAATCAAATTGCTTTCCTGCTAAGTCTTCATAACTTGAAGACTGAATTCGGCCCAATGAAGAAAATAAAACTTCCATTGCTTTTGCTTTTGAGACAGTTCTATTAGCCAAATAAAGTTGCCTAGGCTTTGCCTCGAGCAACGGCCCTAGTATTCCACGAGATGCTCCGCCAGCACCCAACACAAGGACTCGCTGATCATCTATCACCACCCCTAAATTTGTGCAAAGGTCAGTTAACAGCCCTATACCATCGGTATTATCACCTAATAAAGAACCATCGTCTAAACGCTTAATCGTATTAACCGCCCCACTAAATTTAGCGCGCTGTGTTAATTGGTCTACTGCTTCATATGCGAGCTCTTTCAAAGGTACGGTGCAATTAACACCTTTTCCACCAGCCTTAAAAAAATCAGCAAGCGCTTCATTAAACACGTCAGGCTTCACTTCCTGCGCCTCATAGCTTAATTGCTGCCCAGTCTGATCAGCAAACTGTCGGTGAATAATAGGCGATAAGCTGTGCCCAATGGGAAACCCAAATACTGCGTAGCGATCCGTCATTATTTTTCTTCCGTTAGCCAGCGTGCCACATCTTTTGCAAAGTAAGTTAAAACACCCTGCGCACCTGCCCGTTTAAATGCCAGTAAAGACTCTAAAACAACAGCTCGCTCCTCAAGCCAAGCATTTTGCACCGCTGCCTTTATCATTGCGTACTCCCCACTCACCTGATAAGCAAATACGGGGGTGTCAAACGATTCAGCCACCCGACGAACAATATCTAGGTAGGGCATGCCTGGCTTGACCATTACCATGTCAGCACCTTCTTCAATATCTAAGCCGACTTCAATCAATGCCTCATCGGTATTTGCACAGTCCATTTGATAACTGTACTTATTGCCTGCTCCTAACTGAGCCGCTGAACCCACTGCATCCCTAAACGGGCCATAAAAACTGGATGCATATTTCGCCGAATAGGCCAAAATTTTAGTATTCGTATAGCCCTCTACCTCCAGTGCTTCGCGGATTGCACCCACACGACCATCCATCATATCAGAGGGTGCCACCACATCAGCCCCCGCTTCTGCATGGGACAAGGCTTGTTTTACCAACACCTCCACCGTGTCATCGTTTAACACATAACCAGTATCGTCAATCAACCCATCCTGACCATGAGTTGTAAAAGGGTCTAAGGCGACATCGGTAATAACACCTAGCTCCGGCAATGCAGCCTTTAACGCCCGAACTGCTCTTTGCGCCAAACCTTGCGGGTTCCACGCTTCCTCTGCTGAACTTGTTTTAACACTCGCGGGCGTCACAGGAAATAAGGCAATCGCAGGCACCCCTAGTGTCACGAGTTCACGCGCTTCGTCCACCAACAAATCAATACTAAGTCGCTCAACACCCGGCATAGAATCGATTGTTTGACGTTGGCTCTCGCCCTCAATCACAAATACGGGGTAAATCAGATCATCCGTTGTTAACACTGTTTCACGCATTAAACGGCGACTAAACTGGCTTGATCGCATACGTCGTTGCCTTCTGACTAGAATCGAGTTTGTTTTATTGATCTTCATTTTACCCACCATTTCAAGCTATAATCATTTTTGACATTTTAACGACTTAGTCGACAAAACACTGTAGAAAAATTAAACTGATCGACTATACTTTTTACAAACACAGATCAAAGGCCGCTTAATTAAACACCTAATAAACTTTAATTAAGTATTGTATCTTGCCCGACAATGCCTACACTAGCGTCTTTTTACAACCCCTGCCACCAGAGAGGGGCAATGACGATAAATGAAGCTGCAATAGGACAAGAAAATAATCTATTCCAGGGGATAACCCGGCACTACAAAATAAGAACAGGATATAGACAATGAACAAACTAAAAGGTTTTTTAACCGTCGGGCTCTTCGCCTTTGCATTAACAATTAGCTCATTTGCAAGCGCTGAAGACTTAAACCCTCCTCAACAAGTCATCCAAGAAACATCTGACCTGTTACACGACATCCTTCAAAAGGATAAAAGTAAACTCGATGACCTTGATTATGTTTTTCAGTTGGTCAACGAAGTACTTGAACCTCGTGTTGATTTAAATAAAATTTCTAGACTTGTTTTAGGTAAACACTGGCGTAAAGCAAGCGAAGAGCAAAAAACCTCATTCCAAAAAGAGTTCAAGGGCTTATTGGTAAATACTTACGCTACTGCCTTTAAAGAATTTGATGAATGGACCATACATTTCATACCAATGACCTTCGACCCAACAGACACAAGGCTAATGGTTAAAACTGAAATTATTCAACCTTCTCGTCCACCCGTTGCTGTTAATTACCGAATGGCCCTTAACAAAGCTGGCGAATGGAAAGCGTATGATGTGATCATCGAAGGGATTAGCATGGTAACTAATTACAAAGCGAGCTTTTCTAAAACCATCAAAAGCGCCGGCGGACTCGATCAAGTTATTCAACAATTAGCCGAAAAAAACAAGTTATCAGAAACAGACAGCCAACTTGTTCGAGAAGAAACGAGCAACAAGTCTTAATAACAGCTCTGTTTAAGCAAGCCAATCTTTAGGCTGTAAAAAAACATCATACAGTTCGCTTTCAGCTGTCCCTGCTTCTGGGTGCCAGTTATAACGCCAGCTAACCTGTGGTGGCAATGACATTAAAATGGATTCCGTACGGCCACCTGTTTGCAACCCAAACAGGGTCCCTCTGTCATACACTAAGTTAAACTCTACATAGCGGCCTCTCCTATAGAGCTGAAAATCTCGTTCCTTGTCAGTATACGGCAAGCTTTTACGTCGCTCGACAATAGGCTGGTAGGCAGAAATATAGTGGTCACCCACGCTCTTCATCAGCTTGAAACAACGTTCGAACCCCCCTTCATTTAAATCATCAAAGAAAAGCCCTCCGATACCGCGTGGTTCATTACGATGTTTTAAAAAGAAATATTCATCACACCATTTTTTATAATCGTTATAAACATTATCACCAAAAGGTTCGCACGCTTTTTTTGCCTGCCGATGCCAATGCTTTGCATCATCTTCAAAGCCATAATAAGGCGTTAAATCAAAGCCGCCTCCAAACCACCAAATTGGTGCTTCACCGTCTTTTTCTGCGATAAAAAATCGCACATTAGCATGTGATGTCGGTACATAAGGATTACGAGGGTGTATCACCAATGAAACGCCCATTGCTTCAAAATTTCGCCCCGCCAACTTGGGACGATTCTGTGTTGCTGATCCGGGTAAGGCGTCACCTCTTACATGCGAAAAATTAACCCCCGCCTGCTCAAACACCTTGCCATTCTCTATCAGCCTCGTACGCCCTCCGCCTGTATCGCCCCCTCTATCCCATAGGTCTTCTTTAAAACCACCCTCTTCCTCAAGGCCTTCAATACTGCTACAAATGTTGTTTTGCAAAGCCAACAGGTAGTCTTTAACACGCTGGGGATTGGGTGCAGACATCAATAAAATCTCTTAGGTTAACGTAATTGCTTATTTAAAAAGGGGTCGATGATTCGGCTGGGATTCAAAAAGCCACCTACTTGGCCACTTATTGTATAAACATTTTTCGACAAAAACTTTAGACGCGCTTGATATGCCGTTCTTACTGCCTCACAACCCGACATGTTAGCACTAGTAGACACAATCGCTGTACCAGCTAACTGGCACAGCTCTTTAGCTAGGCCATGCTGTGTCAAACGAACCGCTATATTACTCCGCCCACCTGTCAACCATGCTGGCACCGATGTTTTTGCAGGCAGTAACCAAGTTGTTGGCTCCGATACCTGGCCCTTTATTTTTGACATAAGGTCATCAGATAAGGGCTGCACATAAGGTTCAAGTTGACAAAAATCAGATGCGATAAGAATCAAGCCTTTACTAACCGATCGCCCTTTTAAATCTAACAGTCGATAAACTGCCCCTTCGTTCAATGGGTCGCAGCCTAACCCAAACACGGCCTCTGTTGGGTAGGCTACAAGACCACCGGCTTGAAGTTGAGCAACAAACCGTTTTTTTTGCCAAACCGATGGCACAACCGGATTACCCTTGTTGAAGCTTTTCTTGCAGGGCTTGGTTTTTCTTAATAACAGCTTCGCCTGACGCTTTTCTATCTGCACGTACTCGTTGTGCAACGCCCTCATCAAACAAGCCGATAATTTGAGCGGCAAGATAAGCCGCATTTTTTGCACCCGGCTTACCAATCGCTACACTAGCAACAGGGATACCTGCTGGCATTTGTACGGTCGACAATAATGCATCTTGCCCTTGTAAAGAACCCGCATCAAGCGGCACACCAATAACAGGCTTAACGGTATTAGCCGCCACTGCTCCTGCTAAATGAGCAGCCAGACCTGCTGCTGCAATAAAGACCGCGCAACCTCTCTTATCGGCATCGGTAACGTAGGCATGTGTTTCTACTGGCGTTCTATGTGCTGAGGTCACTCTCACCTCATACGGAATGTCTAATCCTTTTAATACATCCAGTGTTGCCTGCATAACAGGAAAGTCAGAGTCAGAGCCCATTAAAACGGCTACAAATGTTTTATTATCTTGCATCATTTACCTTTTAATTTATTAAGTTTTAGCCATTTCTTCGCATGGCGTTACGTAGGAACATTCTTGTTGTGGACAGACTTTTTCAGTGCCACGTCTTTTAGTTGTTTTTAATGTCAAAATAGGCCAATTACAATTTGGGCATGGCTCATTAATCGGCTCATTCCATAATGCATATTTACACTTAGGATAATTAGAGCACGAGTAGAATATTTTACCCTTTCGAGATTTACGTTCAAGTATTGTTCCCTTTTTACAATCAGGACAAACAACATTCGTGTCTTTTGGTTTCTCCAAAGGTTCCATATGCTTACAATCTGGATAAGCACTACAACCTATAAATTTGCCATATCGACCGGTGCGAATAATTAAATTAGATTCACACTTTGGGCATTTTCTCCCTTCAACAACTTCAGGCTCTGCAGAAGCGGCATCATCATTCAAGTTACGCGTATAACTGCATTCGGGGTAATCTGTACAGCCAATAAACCGTCCATTTCTACCCAAGCGAATCGATAGCTGTTTACCGCACTCTGGACACTTTTCCTCCAGCGCCTCTTGCGTAACATCGCTACGTTGAACACTGACTTCCTTATCATCAATCAGCGTTTTAAATGGCTGCCAAAACGTCTTCATTAATGGCAACCACTGCATTTCACCTCTTGAAACGGCATCCAGGCCATCTTCTAATTTAGCGGTGAAGTCATAATCCACATAATTCGTAAAATGCTGCGTTAAAAATTTATTTACAATTCGCCCAACATCAGTCGGATAAAAGCGTTTCGTTTCTAGCTCTACATAGTCGCGATTTTGTAATGTTGAAATAATCGATGCATAGGTCGATGGCCGGCCAATTCCATGCTCTTCAAGCGCTTTAACTAGGCTTGCCTCACCATAACGAGGGGGCGGTTCAGTAAAATGTTGGTTCGCTATCACCTCTTGCAAATCAACTAGCGCACCTTCTTCCAGAGGTGGCAACATTTTTTCCTTATTGTCATCATCCTCTTTACTGTCATCTTTACCTTCAAGATACACTGACATGAAACCGGGTTTATTTACCGTTGAACCTGTGGCCCGAAAAACATAGCCCTTGCCGCAGGTTAGGTCTGCACTCACCCCATCAATCAACGCATGAACCATTTGGCTGGCCACCACGCGCTTCCAGATCAATAAATAGAGTTTATATTGGTCATTCGACAACGACCCTCTAATTTCATCAGGAATCCTTGCTGCTGAGCTTGGACGAATAGCCTCATGGGCTTCTTGAGCATTTTTTGATTTGGTTTTGTAAACCGGCGCTTGTTTAGGTAGATTCTCTTTACCATAACGCGATTCAATCAATTGACGAATTTCATCAACCGCTTCAGCCGCTAAGTTCACCGAATCTGTTCGCATATACGTTATCAGACCAATTGATTCTGAACCGATGGTTACCCCTTCATAAAGCTGCTGAGCAATCTGCATGGTCTTTTTAGTTGTAAAACCTAACTTTCTAGATGCTTCTTGCTGAAGTGTGGAGGTTGTAAAGGGGGCGGCTGGGTTACGTTTACGCTGTTTTTTTTGTAGCTTTTTAACCAATAATTTATTGGCGGCAACAGCCACAATATCGTCTTTTATTTTATTCGCATCCGCCGCGTTTTCGACACTAAACTGGGTCAGCTTTTCGCCATCCACATGTGTTAGCTTGGCTTTAAAAGATTGGTTAGCCGCCTTAGTTGCCGCTTCAATACTCCAATATTCACGACTATTGAAAGCTTCTATTTCTAATTCACGTTCAACAATTAATCTTAACGCTGGGCTTTGAACCCGTCCAGCAGATAAGCCGCGTCTGATTTTTTTCCATAACAACGGCGACAAATTAAAACCAACCAAATAATCGAGTGCGCGTCTAGCTTGCTGCGCATCAACCATATCCATTGATAATTCACGCGGCTCCTGTATCGCTTTTTGAATTGATTTTTTAGTAATCTCATGAAAAACCACTCGATGTACCGGCTTATCTTTGAGCAGTTTTTTTTCCTTCAATAACTCAGAAACATGCCATGAAATGGCCTCACCCTCTCTATCCGGGTCGGTTGCAAGATAAAGCTCATCGGCTTTTTTCATCGCCTTTGTAATCGCCTGCACATGACGCTGATTCCTTTCGACCAAAGAATACTTCATCGCAAAATCATGGTCCGGGTCTACCGCGCCCTCCTTCGGAACCAAGTCCCTCACGTGGCCATATGACGCTAGAACAGTAAATCCTTTGCCTAAGTATTTTTCAATGGTTTTTGCTTTTGCTGGCGATTCAACAATGACAAGAGCTGACATAATAAGACCTAATGAAGTTCGAATGGAGTATCGCCGTAAACCAGCTCCTCCATTTGTGAATAATGACCTTCCATGCCAGATTGACTAAACAGCACCATTAACGCGACCCACTTCACATGATCTACAGAAAGAAGCGCATCACCCAAGGCCATCGCTCTATCAATGATCAGCTCACGGCGTGTTAAGTCGATAATCCCTGTCTGCTCTAAAAACAACAAGAAGCCTTGCGCATCAACATCAAAACGTAATCGTTCTTCGGCTGAATAAACCCGGATCGCACTTTGACCAACATAGTTTTCTATCACCTGCGATGGTTGAGTCGTTAACTCACCCATCCAATCAAAGGCTCGATCAACATAGTTTTCTGTAAATCCTGCTTCCAGCAATTCAGTTTTTAACTTGCCTTGCTCAAGGGCCTTTTCATCGCCCGCATCAATATAATGCTCGAACAAATACACAAGTACTTCAAAAATAGTTTCTTTCATTTATTTTAATTTTATCTCTATTTATTCGGCTGAACACCGATAGAAAAGGCCTCCAGGCGCAGATGACACTAAACCTTGAAGCTCCAATACCAGTAACATAGACGAAATCTCTTCGGCTGTAAAATTAGTTTCTGTTATTAGTTCATCTACGGAGGTGGGGTCAAACGCAATTTTTTCAAGTAAAACAGCATAATCACCCGTTATTGATGTCTTATTCAACCTAAGCTCTTCGTTCTGCCCATCATCTTCACTGAGAGCCGCCAACGATAAGTTACCTAACTCTTCAAGTACATCTTCAGCCGTTTCAACTAATTTAGCCCCTTGTCGGATCAAATGATGGCAGCCTTTTGCAAGCGGATTGTGAATCGACCCGGGGATTGCAAACACTTCCCGGCCTTGTTCCATTGCATGTTTTGCTGTTATCAAGGTTCCACTCTTTATCGCCGCCTCAACCACCAAAACACCCAAGCTTAAGCCGCTAATAATTCTATTCCTTCTCGGAAAATAGCCCGGTTTTGGTTGTGTGCCAATTGGAAATTCCGACACCAACGCACCAGATTTAATAATTTCTTCAGCCAACGGCTTGTGACCAGCGGGGTAAACCCTATCGAGCCCTGTAGCAGCGACAGCGATTGTTTTTCCGCCGGCCTCTAAAACACCTTCATGCGCCGCTTGATCAACGCCTAATGCTAAACCACTCGTTACTGTTAAGCCAAAGGTGGCAAAGCTTTTTGAAAATGCATGCGCTGTTTTCATGGCCATTGGTGAAGGGTTTCTTGTTCCTACCATGGCTATTTGCAAAGATCCTAACAAGCTACGATTACCACGAATAAATAAAATAGGCGGCGGGTCTGGAATTTCTTTAAGCAAAAGCGGGTAATCTTCATCGTACCAACACATAAGGTGACAATCTTCACGTTTGAGCCAGTTTAAATCTGGCTCAATTTCACGCTCATCCAGGTTTTTTATTTGCTGAATAACCGCTGAAGAAAGCCCAGCCTGCTTGAGCGATGCTGCGGAGGCGCCAAGAACATTTTCCGGCGTACCAAAGACCTCCAATAACGATAAATATGTTTTAGCACCAACGCCAGTAATTCGCCATAAAGCTAACCAAGGACGATAATCAGAAGCAAGAATGCTCGTTGAAGAAACTCGCCCGTCTTCCCCGTTGGAGCTATCCAATACTACGGGGTATGAACAACATCGTGGCGGTGTATCACGCGAGAGCTTTCCATCACGAGACCATAGCTGACTCGGTCAAACACCCTAAATACCATTAACACGCCGGCCTTTTCATCCGGTAACGTCACTTCTGCGCCACCACCAGCAATGATGTCTCTAACCGTTTCGCCTGCTCGATCAATTTGTAACACATGACCCACTTCAACGCCGTCTTGTTCGCCACGGTCAATCACCACCACATCATATTTTGCTACTTTCGACACACCATCAACGATTCCAACAATTTGCCCTCTAATATTGCTCTTTGGCGCATGAGGGAAGTAGTTTTGAACAATCGGTCCTTCGATAGCCGGTAACAAACGATCACCTTTTCGTACTTCACGCGTTGATTTAGACAACATCACAGTCGCTGGGTCTCCTTTCAGCTCTACCGTCGACTCTGCGATATAGACCGCCTCGAAACCCAATGACTCCCCAGTTTCTCCATCCAAATATTCTTCGCCCTGTCGCACAATAATGTAGCCATCGGCTATGCCGTCTTGAAATGAACGGACATACGCTTTGTAGCCCGGACTTCCGAGAATATGCTCATCATCAAATGCCACTACATAAGGCGCAGACTCATACTCCTCTTCCGTCATCACTCTTGGACTATTTAAAAAGGGTGCAATGGCATCAATCGGTATTGCAGGAATGGCATCCGCTAAACTAGAACGCCGAATTGAGGGCGATAATTTTCCATCACCTCTTTTTAAAGTCAACCTTGGCACGCCATCTACAAAAGACAACTCAATAATATCGCCGGGGTAAATTAAGTGTGGGTTCGCAATTTGATCATTCGCTTGCCATATATCTGGCCAACGCCATGGCGTTTGTAGAAAACGTGCAGAAATATCCCAAAGTGTATCTCCTTTTACAACCACGTAGCGATCCGGGTGTGATGGGTTCAGCTTAATATCGTTTGCCAGTACACTCCAACTCAACAACACTCCAACCACTAACACTAATAATTTTTTCATGGCCACGATCTTCCTTTTATTGGCGATTTAATAACACTCTAAGTCTAGCTTAAAATATTGACTATTCAAAGTTTAACCTAAATTCGTTAGAATTCACTCTAAACAATTGGCCACCGTCGCATATTTCACCCCCTTCCAATATGACAAAATTAAATATTCTGCATTTTCCTGACAAACGGCTACGAACAAAAGCCACCGATATCACCGTCTTTGATGACGAATTAAGGCAATTTATTCGCGATATGTTTGAAACCATGTACGCAGCGCCCGGTATTGGACTTGCCGCAACGCAGGTGAATTACCATAAACGCCTCATTGTCATTGACGTCTCTGAAGATAAAAACGAACAGCTTTGCCTCATTAACCCAGTTATCACTCATAAAGAAGGCATTGAAGTAATGCAAGAAGGCTGTCTATCGGTCCCTGGATTTTATGAAGACGTAGAAAGAGCAGAGTCAGTAACGATTAGCGCTCAAGATGAACATGGCAAGCCTTTCGAGCTAACAGCTGACGATTTATTGGCCGTATGCATTCAACATGAAATAGATCATTTAGACGGAAAATTATTTGTCGATTACCTATCTCCTTTAAAACGCAATCGCATTCGAAAGAAGCTAGTGCGAATGGATAAAGAACGAGCCGAACAAACAACTCAATCCAACTCGCTATAGCTGGCCTTTAAACATGAACATTATATTTGCAGGCACGCCTGATTTTTCAGTGCCAACGCTTCAAGCGCTTATGGCTAGTCAGCATCATGTCTGCGCTGTTTATACACAACCAGACCGACCGGCCGGCAGGGGACGAAAAGTTCAACTTAGCCCCGTCAAACAATGCGCATTGGACGCTAATATACCCATTGAACAGCCCGTTAACTTCAAATCAGCAGCATCGATAACAACGCTAGAACAGTATCAGGCAGACCTTATGATTGTTGTCGCCTACGGTATTATTTTGCCAGACCTTGTCTTGAATACACCCAAATTTGGCTGCATTAACATCCATGCCTCCTTATTGCCTCGCTGGCGCGGCGCCGCACCTATTCAACGTGCTATTTTATCGGGCGATAAAGAAACTGGCATTACCCTAATGCAAATGGATACCGGCCTCGACACCGGAGATATGTTGTCAAAAACTGTTCTCCCTATTCAGCCCGAGGACACTTCCAGCAGCCTCCACAATAAATTATCGACCTTAGGCGCCAACGCCTTAATAGATTTACTGCCCCTCGTTGACGCACAACAACTTAGCCCGAGCCGCCAAAACAACAATGAAGCGACCTATGCTCACAAACTCAGTAAGCAAGAAGCCCTGATAGATTGGAGCAAACCAGCTGCTGACGTTCAACGCAGTATTCAAGGTTACAACCCATGGCCGGTAGCCCACACGCTTCTCAACAACAAACCCTTACGCATTTGGCAGGCAACCGTCACCCAACTTCCCACTTCCGGGCAGCCAGGAGAGGTTAACACTGAGAAAAATAAATTATTTGTTGCCTGTGGCGATTACTTCATTGAAGTTAACGAGCTTCAACCTGCTAATAAACGGCGCATGTCCGCGTCCGATTATCTATCTGCACATCACATCAACGCATTAACATTAGGCTAAGATGAACGCAAAGAAAAACACTAGCCACTCTGCCCGGGAAACGGCTGTTCTTGTTATATGCGCCGTTATCCAACACGGCAAATCACTCACCGATGCCTTAAGTTTAAGTGAAAATTTAGAGCCTCGTGAAAAGGCATTCTGTCGAGAACTTTGCTACGGCACTCTTCGCTGGCACAGTCGTCTCGATGCCATTCTCCACCTTTTATTGAAGAAACCCTTTAAAGCTAAAGACTTGGATATTACTGTACTGGCCTTAATCGGCTTGTACCAAATCATTTATCTCAGCACACCTGACCACGCCGCCGTATCAGAGACTGTAAGCCAATGTAAACGTGGAAAAAAAAGCTGGGCGAACGGTGTGCTTAATGGCGTTTTACGCAACTTTTTACGCAACAGAGAATCACTTGAAAAAACCGTTGACGAACAACCTAACCAACGCTTCTCTCATCCAGATTGGCTCGTCAAAGAAATATCAAAAAGTTGGGGACAGCAAACTAAAAAAATTCTTGCCGCAAACAACCAGTACCCGCCCATGTCCATTCGGGTTAATCAAAAAATAGTCACGCGAGACCACTATCTACAGCAATTAAGCGACAACGCTATTCACGCAACAAAAAACCCTTTCAACACAGTAGGTTTAACACTGGAAAAACCGGTCAATGTTGATCAACTGCCTGACTTCTGGCAGGGCGCCTCTTCAGTACAAGACGGCGCAGCTCAACTAGCGGCTGAACTGTTAGACATTAAAGGCGGGCAACGCATATTAGACGTCTGCGCAGCGCCAGGCGGTAAAGCAGCCCATATTTTAGAACAGGCCGCCGGCACCGTTTCTCTGCTAGCGCTTGATATTGATGAAAAGCGCAATCAACGTGTTCTAGAAAACCTTCAACGATTAAAGCTCAACGCTGAGGTCATGACCGTTGATGCACTAGAAGCCGACGAATGGTTTGATGAAAAACCTTTTCAACGCATTCTACTAGATGCACCCTGCTCCGCTACAGGCGTAATCAGACGCCACCCCGACATTAAAATATTACGTCAACCATCCGACATTCCTGCTCTTATCGAACTACAAAGCAAGCTATTAAAAACCATCTGGCCCTTGCTCGATAAAAAGGGTGTGCTTTTATATGCAACCTGCTCTATATTATCAGCTGAAAACAGCCAACAAATATCTACTTTTCTGGCCGAACACCCTGATGCAAAAGAAATTAAAATAAATGCTGAATGGGGTCACACTTGTGAACATGGCCAGCAAATTTTACCGGGTGATAACAATATGGATGGTTTTTATTACGCATGTTTAACAAAAATCTAATGCCGGCGATTCGCTTTTATTGTCGACTCTCCTTCTTCATGCTTTTTTTTGCTTGCCTGCTATTACCAGCAAACCTACTGGCCGATGAAAAACCCAATATCACCATAAAAACAGCCACACTAACGCAGCAAGACAGCACTTTTTTGCTCAACAGTCTTATAGTCTATAACCTCAGCGATGAAGCCATCGAAGCTTTGCACAACGGAGTCACTCTTACCTTCAACATTGACCTTTCAATCACTGAACCTAGAAAATGGCTTTGGAACAAACACCATACAAACCTCACCCTACCCTATCAACTGAGATACCATACTTTAGCTAAAATCTATCAAGTCTCTGATACCACCAATAATATACGACTTAACTTTTCCAGCCTTTCGGCAGCGCTTCACTCATTAGGCACACTGACTGACATCCCTATATACACATTAACAAACAGCCCTCACATTAATGCCAATGCTTCTTTAAACGCCTACCTAAATATTGAAGCATTACCACTTCCAATGCGCCCTTTAGCTTATATAACCCCTGGCTGGCACTTACGTAGCAATACCTTTCAATGGCCACTAGCCCAGTAAAAAAGAGAGCCTATTTTATTCCCGCAGGTGTGTTACTCAGCCTGCTATTTAGCCTGTACTTGATGAGCCATGCAACAGAGTCTAACTCTCAATTCAATGGCTTGTTTTCTGCACTTATTCTGATCAATATCGCAGGCACTATTTTCTTATTCGGACTGCTATTCTCAAACATTCGCTGGCTTTGGCAACAGTTTTCAACTCAAGCCGTTGGTTCACGTATTACGGTACACATTGTGCTGCTTTTTTTTGCCATTTCTGTGATCCCAACTGGCATTGTTTTTTACTTTTCTAGTCAGCTCCTACACCAAAGTATTGACAGTTGGTTTGATGCAAAAATAGACACCGCGATGGAAAGCTCATTAACACTGAGCCGCCGATCCCTAGATAACCGTACTCTTTCCTTAATGAAGGAGACTCGTCAATTAGCTAGTCAGCTAGAAAGCGAACCAGATATCTTTTTATCGCTAACCTTAGCCGGCCTACGCGCACAAACCAATGCCAATGAACTCACCGCCTTTTCAAGACAAGGGCAGATTATTGCCACAACTAACATTGATCCCAGCGTACTCATTCCCAATACGCCTGACAGTTCAACGCTTCTGCTCGCCAAACAAAACCGAGAATTTATTGGCTTCGAACCTAGCTCCGATAAAGGCTTAATTGTCCGCAGCATCGTGGAAATTAAAAACACCAATCCAAGGCGCTACCTACAAGCCATCTATGAGATACCCGAAGATATTAGTCAATTAGCCGACTCGGTAGAAGATGCTTATACGACCTATCAAGAATTCAGTTATTTACGAGACTCTTTAAAGTTTAGTTTCACCCTGACACTCTCTCTTGCTCTACTATTTAGTATTTTAGCTGCTAGCTGGGCAGCCTTTGTGTTTGCAAGAGAGCTAGTCGCACCGATTCGCCAATTAGTCAAAGGCACTCAAGCTATTGCCGAAGGGAATTACGAAAAGAAACTAAAAACCAATCGAAAAGACGAACTTGGCTTCCTCATTAATTCTTTTAATGCCATGACATTGCGAATATCTAGCTCTCGACAAGCAGCCTATAACGCCCAACGAGACGCGGAGAACCAACATGCTCATTTAGAAACCATATTAAGCCACCTTTCTAATGGTGTTTTAGGCTTTGACCTTACGTTACGACTTAAAACAACCAATTATGGTGCCAACCAGATTCTCGAACACCCCTTATCGGCCTGTATTGAATACTCACTTGCCGACATTGCCGCTAAATTCCCAGAATTAGAAGCCTTTACCAGTTTACTGATTGATAATTTTTCCGCTAAAGAAAAAGAATGGCAACGAGAATTCATCTTCTATATTAACCATCAAAAGAAAACTCTACGTCTAAAAGGCACTCCCTTGTATGCCGCCGATAAAACATTATCTGGTTACGTGTTAATTTTTGATGATGTTACCCCCATTATCCAGTCACAAAGAAACGCGGCGTGGAGCGAAGTCGCTCAACGTCTAGCACATGAAATTAAAAACCCTTTAACCCCGATTCAATTATCTGCTGAACGGCTACAAAGAAAACTTCACTCACAGCTCAATGATGATGCCAATAAAGTACTGAAAAAATCGACAGAGACCATCGTACAACAGGTCAGCGCCTTAAAAAGCATGGTCAATGACTTTTCGAATTTCGCACGCCCACCACAGTCCAAACCCCAAGTGATATCAATAAGCCAGCTTATCGATGACATCGCTTCTTTGTATCAAGGCCAAGTTCAACACCTTATAGTAACTATTGATAACGATTTACCCAACGCCTATGCAGACCCAGTTCGATTACGACAAGTTTTCATTAACCTGATAAAAAATGCGCAAGAAGCCATTGCTGACGACGAATTTGGAGAAATCAACATATCGGCCAACTACAATAAAGCCAATGATTCAATCGAGATTTGTATTGCTGATAATGGCCCAGGCGTAGATAATTCCGATATTGAACGCATTTTCGAGCCCTATGCGACGACCAAAGAGAAAGGTACTGGGCTTGGACTGGCTATTGTTAAAAAAATCATCGAGGAACATGGCGGCACGATCATTACCAAGCCGGTTACTCCACACGGGGCTAATTTCATTATTCAACTCCCTATTACGACTCCCTAAAAAAACCTAATCATTACGGATACACTTTATGAACAAACCTCATATTCTTGTTATTGACGACGAACCCGATATTCGCAGCCTAATTAGGGATATTCTCGAAGATGAAGACTATGAAGTATCTACTGCTGATAGCGCTGTAACCGCTCAGCAAGCACGTCATGAGTGTCGCCATGACTTAATTTTACTGGATATTTGGATGCCGAATACCGACGGCGTCACCTTATTAAAAGACTGGTCTACATCGGGAGATTTATCTTGCCCGGTCATTATGATGTCTGGGCACGGCACCGTTGAAACCGCTGTGGAAGCCACGCGTTTAGGCGCTTATGACTTTCTAGAAAAGCCATTATCCATTGCCAAACTATTACTGACCATTGAACGCGCACTGGAAGCTGAAAAACTTAAACAAGAGAATATCGACCTTAAACAATATTCAAATACCATTCAGGAGCCTCTTGGCAGCAGCCCACAAATTCAACAACTTCTTGAGCAGGCACGCCGGCTCGGACAGCATGACACTCGCATATTATTAACGGGCGAACCTGGTAGCGGTAAAGAAACACTCGCACGATATATTCACGAACATAGCACCAGAAAACAAGGGCCTTTTATAGAGTTGAATACAGGTATTATCACTTCCCATAATGCCTTAGAAGAATTTTTTGGTCGTGAAGACGGCGACTCTATTCACTACGGTTTATTGGAAAAAGCAAACCACGGTACCTTGTTCATCGATGAAATTGGTGACATGGACAGTGAAACCCAACACCGCTTACTGAGTGCATTAGAATCTAAATCATTTCAACGCATTGGCGGCCACGAAGAAGTTAAAGCTGATGTAAGAGTTATCGCCTCGACCCGACGAGACCTGGAAGAAGCCATTCAAAATGGTCAATTTAGAAAAGACTTATACTATTTACTGAATGTCGCCTGCCTTCATTTGCCCTCGTTAAAAGATAGAAAAGAGGATATCCCTTTACTATTAGATTTCTATCTCCAGCACTACATAAAGCGAGAAAACTTACCAAAACGTAAATTCACCATTGCGGCGCAACAATTTTTAAGCGATTATACGTGGTTAGGGAATATACGCGAACTAAGGAATGTGGTTCAACGCCTCTTAATACTAGGCATTGGGGACGAGATCGGTCTAACTGAAGTCAAAACAACGCTCGGTGAATCTGCAAGATCCGTCATAACATCAAACGACATACCAATCTTTTATGATTTACCCCTTAAAGATGCTAGAGCACAATTTGAAAAAGCCTACCTTGATTACCACCTTGATCAGCACAAAGGCAGCGTTACTAAACTGGCTGAAACAACTGGCATGGAAAGAACTCACCTTTACCGCAAACTTCATGCCTTGGGCATTGAGTTTAAAGGAAAACGCTAACTCGCGCTATCGCTGTATCCTATGAGAATTATTATTTTAGGGGCCGGTCGAGTAGGCTCTACCGTTGCCAGCAACTTGTCTAGCGAAAATATCGATATCACACTGATTGATAAAGATCAAAAAGTAATAGACGCTGTCTGTGAAAGGCTTGATGTTTCAGCCATCTGCGGCAATGTCTCTCATCCAGATGTCTTAGAAAGCGCCGGCACCAAGTATGCCGATATCATCATCGCCGCAACAGACAGCGATGAAACAAATATGACCGCTTGCCAAGTCGCTCACTACTTATTTAAGGTCCCGAAAAAAATCGCGCGCGTAAGAGCAAGAACCTTCATTGACGTTCAAGAACAACTTTTTAACCCTAACGCCATCCCAATTGACGTTATTATCAACCCCGAAAATGAGATCGTACAATTTATAAAAAACCTCATTTTGCATCCCGGCTCACAGCAAGTTTTATCCTTCGCTAACGGCGTCCTCAGCCTTGTAGAAACAAAATGCAACCGAGATTGCGCATTAGTCGGGAAATCACTTGATGATTTGACCCGTTTATTACGTGGCGTTTACGCCAGAATAGCGCTCATTTATAGAGATAGCGAAATCATCATTCCCAACTATCACACCATTATTGAAGAACATGATCGCGTTTTCTTTATTGCGCCATCTAAGGATATTCAGCAAGTACTGAGCGTACTCTTCAATCAAGATAAAGCCTATAAACGATTAATTATTGCAGGTGGCGGCCGCATTGGTCTTGGTTTAGCTAAAGAGCTTGAGAACACCTTACAAGTTAAAATCATCACTAAAAGCAGCGAAAAAGCCTACGAGCTATCAGAACAGTTAGACCATAGTATCGTACTGTCCGGCGACACCACAGACGAGGCCTTTTTGCTGGATGAAAACATTGACAGAACCGATGTCTTTTGCACGCTGACAAGCGACGATGAAACGAATATTCTATGTTCCATGTTGGCCAAAAGCCTTGGCGCAAAGGTTGTCATGAGCTTAGTCGATAGAAATGCCTATATGAGCATGGTAGATAACGGGGCCATTGATAATGTCATTTACCCTCAACACACCACCATTGGAAAAATATTATCGCATATCAGACAAGGCGCTATTGCGAGTGTCCATTCTTTATTGCGGGGCAAAGCCGAAGCATTTGAAGCGATTGTCTCAAGTAGGGGACAAAAGAATAACCTCGATGGTCAAGCCATACGGGATGTTAAGCTACCTAACGGCAGCATGATTATTGGTTTAGTAAGAGAGAATATTTCCATTCCAGCAAGACAGGATGTCATTATCAAAAGTGGTGACCACCTGATTATTTTTGTTGCAGATAAGTCTTTAATTCACCAGGTAGAGGCGCTTTTTCAGCCGCCAAAATCCTTCCTTCGCCGATTTATTAATTAAATATGCATTACAACGTTATTAGACGCGTATCAGGTCTATTATTAGGCCTATTTAGCATCACCATGCTACCACCCATAGCCGTGTCTTTTATTTACGACGAACAAAACCACCAACCGTTTTTGATCGGTTTTTTTACTATTTTCCTAACCGGCTTTGTGCTCTGGTTAAGCGCCAAAAATGCTAAAGGAGATTTAAGAACACGAGATGGCTTCGTTATTGCTACTCTTTTCTGGGTTAGCCTTGGACTGTCCGGAGCCATCCCACTATATTTCTCTAGTCTGCCTTCCTTGTCATTAACCGATTCTATATTTGAATCCATTTCAGGCTTAACCACTACTGGGGCAACAGTTATTACAGGGCTCGATACGCTGCCAAAGTCTATTCTTTTTTACCGTCAACAACTCCAGTGGTTTGGTGGCATGGGTATTGTCGTACTCGCCGTTGCCGTCTTACCTATGCTGGGCATCGGTGGAATGCAGCTTTATAAAACTGAGATGCCTGGGCCCGTTAAAGATGCAAAATTGACACCCCGTATCACCGAAACAGCCAAAGCACTATGGGAGATCTACCTTGGCTTAACCATCGCATGTACACTGGCCTATTGGATCGGTGGCATGACATTTTTTGACGCACTAACACATAGTTTTAGTACCGTTTCTATTGGAGGCTTTTCAACCCATGACCTGAGCTTTGCTTTTTTTGACAGTACCGCCTTAAATTATATTTGCATTGTATTTATGCTTGTTGCGGGTATAAATTTCGCACTTCACTTTAGAGCAGCCAAATCACTCAGCCTTAAAGTTTATACTCATAATAATGAGTTTCAAACCTATCTCAGCATTCTCGTTGTACACACTCTGTTGATATCGGGAGTCCTACTTTTTTTAGGTCATGTTGATATTATTGAACAAACCCTATTTCAAGTCGTCTCATTCGCCACAACGACAGGGTTTACTTCCTCCAACCACGCCAACTGGCCTTTATTCATCCCGGTGTTACTTCTTTTTATGAGTTTCTATGGTGGTTGCGGCGGATCTACAGCAGGCGGCATTAAGGTTATCCGCATTTTAATTTTGCTCAAACAGCTTGGCAAAGAGATAACACATTTGATCCATCCACATGCCGACATGCCAATAAAACTTGATCAACGTGTCGTTTCAAGGCCGGTTATCAATGCAGTTTGGAGTTTCTTTTCTGCCTATATTTTATCTTTTGGTCTGTTAATGATTTTAATGATGATGACAGGACTAGACCAAATCACCGCTTTTTCAGCCGTTGCAGCAACCCTTAACAATCTCGGACCGGGGCTAGGCGATATTAGTAGTAGCTACGCAACCCTTCCAGACACAAGCAAGTGGATTGCCTGCTTTTCCATGCTGCTTGGCCGACTAGAAATTTTCACCTTGCTGGTCTTATTTAGCCCTGTTTTTTGGCGCGATTAGTGTCGGATTTACAACACAAGTGGGACCGTATCTATAGTCAGCGAGAAGCAGCTGATCCTAAACCGGCTGCTATGTTATCTCAATATTCACACCTATTGCCCAAGCAAGGACGTGCCCTCGATCTAGCTTGTGGCGTGGGCGGCAATACGTTCTTTTTAGCTCAACGAGGACTAACTGTCGATGCTTGGGATATTTCACCGGTTGCTATCAGTCAGATCGATCAGCGCAAAGGGCCTGCAGACAATATACGCACCTCGGTTGTTAATATTAACGATGGTGTGTTTGCAAAAAATTACTACGATATTGTTACGGTCTCATACTTTCTAGACCGACAACACATTGACGACATCATCACCACACTAAAGCCACAAGGGCTGCTTTTTTATCAAACATTTACGCGTGAAAAAGCGCAACCGGGCGGGCCAAGCAACCCTGATTTTTTGCTGAAAAAAGGAGAGTTATTATCCCTTTTTTCTCAACTAACACCTATTATTTATCATGAGGAGGGCCTTATTGGCGACGCTAGTAAAGGCCTTCGAAATGAAGCCATTCTCATTGCTCAAAAGCCCGCAATGCTGAAACCCCCACTCAACTAGAAATATCATTGTATAATAAGCGGCTAACGTTAATTTAGGTCAATCCATGACTAGCATCAAAAGCACCTCGCCTACCCAGGCTTACGAAATTCTTAACAACGACTCTCATGCCGTATTGATCGACACCCGTACATTTATTGAATTTTCTTTTGTAGGCCACCCCATTGGCGCTATCCACGTACCGCTTAAAAGACCACCTAACTGGAAACCTTTACCCGATTTTGTTGAACAGGTTGAAAAGCACGTCCCTTCAAAGTCAACAACCATTGTTTTAATGTGCCGCAGTGGCGCACGCTCAATGGAAGCGGCTAAATTATTAGAAGAGGCTGGCTACCAGTCCTTATACAACATGAATGAAGGCTTTGAAGGCGATAAAGATAAAAACAACCATCGAGGCAAGCTAGGGGGCTGGCGCTATCATCAACTCCCTTGGGAACAAAGCTAACGTCGCTCTATACATAACTCATATTCATATCAACCGATACTCACCCAATCAAAGGAACCTAATTTCGTGAAACAGAACCTCCGTAATATCGCCATTATCGCCCACGTTGACCATGGCAAAACCACCCTCGTTGACAAATTACTAGAACAATCCGGCACATTAGACCGTAAAAACTCTGGTACAGAAAGAATCATGGATTCTAACGACCAAGAAAAAGAGCGCGGCATCACCATCCTCGCAAAAAACACAGCGATTGAGTGGCAAGGTCTTCATATTAATATTGTGGACACCCCGGGCCATGCCGATTTTGGTGGCGAAGTTGAGCGAGTTCTTTCAATGGTTGATTGTGTCCTATTATTGGTTGATGCAGTTGATGGCCCAATGCCACAAACACGCTTTGTAACCTCTAAAGCTTTTGAACAAGGCTTAAAGCCCATTGTTGTTATCAACAAAGTTGACAGGCCAGGCGCACGCCCTGACTGGGTTATTGACCAGGTTTTTGACCTGTTCGACAAACTTGGCGCCACCGATGAACAGCTCGATTTTCCTGTTATTTATGCCTCTGCCATTAATGGTATTGCTGGCCCAGAAGCAGATGAGCTAGCCGATGATATGACCCCATTATTTGAAATTATTAGAGACAACGTTCCCACGCCTGTTGTTGATGTAAACGCCCCATTCCAAATGCAAATTTCATCACTGGCCTACGATAGCTATGTGGGTGTTATTGGTGTTGGTCGCATTACTCGTGGCAGCTTAAAACCAGGGCAAACCGTTACTATTATTGATAGCAATGACAAACAGCGTAAAGGCAAAGTACTAAACGTAAAAGGTCATTTAGGCCTTGAACGTATAGACGTTGACGAAGCATTCGCTGGCGACATCGTTTGCATTAACGGCATCGACGGTCTTGGAATTTCTGACACACTCTGCGATCCTGATCATGTTGAAGCCATGCCTGCGCTGTCTGTAGACGAACCAACCGTTAGCATGACCTTTTCTGTTAACAACTCACCTTTTGCTGGACAAGATGGTAAGTTTGTCACTTCGCGCAATATTAAAGACCGTCTTAACCAAGAACTTATCCATAACGTTGCTCTGCGTGTTGAGCCCGGCGACTCACCTGACAAATTCATCGTATCTGGTCGAGGCGAATTGCACTTATCTGTGCTGATAGAAACCATGCGACGTGAAGGCTTTGAACTAGGTGTTGCTCGCCCTGAAGTCATCCAAAAAGAAATTGATGGCAAAATGCAGGAACCGTTCGAAATGGTTGTAATTGACATTGAAGAACAGCACCAAGGACCCATTATGGAAGAAATGGGTTTACGTAAAGCCGAGCTAACCAATATGGAGCCTGACGGTAAAGGACGCATACGACTTGAATTTATGAGCCCCTCGCGTGGTTTAATCGGCTTCCGCGGTCACTTCCTAACGCTGACGTCTGGCTCGGGTATCATGACCAGTGTCTTTGATCATTATGGTCAAGTGAAAGACGGCGAAATCACCTCTCGACAAAACGGCGTTTTAGTTTCTATGGTCAAAGGCAAAACATTGGCTTTCGGCTTATTCAACCTGCAAGAAAGAGGTAAATTATTCTTAGGTCATGCCGAAGAAGTCTACGAAGGACAAATCGTGGGGCTTCATTCACGCGGTAATGATTTAGTCGTCAACCCGACCAAAGGCAAACAGCTTACTAACGTGCGTGCATCGGGCACAGATGAAGCCTTAACACTCGTTCCTCCCGTCGTCATGACGCTAGAACAAGCGCTTGAGTTTATTGAAGATGACGAGTTAGTTGAAGTCACACCTCACCATATTCGTCTAAGAAAAAAATTACTAACCGAAAACGAACGTAAACGTGCCTCACGCGCACCAAAGTCTTAATATCAGGCACAAAAAAACCGGCGGAGTAAACTCCGCCGGTTAAGTGGTCGCATTGCTTGGTTGGCAAAAAATTTGACCCTTACCAGCATCCATACTGATTGTGTAATCCTTTACACTTCCCTAGCAAACAATCCTTGTTTGGTGAGATCCTTCTCATAAATTTTCTAGCGACGTTAAAAGTATAGACCTGATATCCCTAGTAAATAATCATCTACAACCTCAATCAGGGTAAGCATATCCTTACACCCTACAACGTTTATTTCATCAAAACATATTGTCTTTCATCCACATCAGACTTACTATACTAAACCAATTCTAATATATTCAGGGTGTAGATCATGAGCTGGACTAAAAAAGTATTACGCATAAATCTAACAAACAGGACATCTTCTGAAGAACCTCTCAATATGGAGTGGGCAGAACTTTATCTAGGCCAGAGAGGGCTAGCGACAAAGTACCTTACAGAAGAAGTGGACCCAACCGTCGAGCCTCTAGCGCCAGAAAACAAGCTGTATATGGTAACAGGCCCACTAACAGGCACCATGGCTTCAACGGGTGGTCGTTACTCTTGTGTCACTAAAAGCCCCTTAACCAATGCTCTGGCTTGCTCAAATTCAGGTGGTTTTTTTGGCAACGAAATGAAATGTGCTGGCTGGGATATGATTATCCTAGAAGGCAAAGCAAGCTCCCCAGTTTATATCAGCATCGTTGATGAAAAATGCGAGATCCTGCCGGCGGATGAAATTTGGGGCAAATCTGTTTGGGAAGCCGATGAATGGCTTCATAATAAACACCAAGACCCTCAACTAAGAATCGCTGCTATTGGCCTACCTGGTGAAAAGGGCAACCTATATTCTGCTATCGTTAATGACTTACATCGTGCTGCTGGGCGTTCCGGCGTAGGCGCTGTTATGGGTTCAAAAAATGTCAAAGCGGTGACCCTTAGAGGCAGCAAAGGTGTTGGCAATATAAAAGATCCAAAACGTTTCTTCGAAGCCACCAACAAAGCTAAAAAAATTATCGCTGACAGTGAAATGACTCAAGGTCTCAGCGCCTTAGGTACCAATGTCATGATGAACCATATGAACGAAGTGGGTGCTTTACCGGCTAGAAACTGGCAAGACAGCACCTTTGACAATGCACCTAAACTGTCAAGTGAAGCGATGGCTGTGCCAAGAGAAAGTGACGGCAAGCCAAATTTAACACGAAATGCCGGCTGCTTTGCCTGCACTATATCTTGCGGACGCATCTCAACAATCGACCCAGAGCATTTCAGCATTAAAAACCGTGATGACATCCACAAGCACTTTAAAGGCAACTCTGGTGGTAACGAATATGAAGCAGCATGGGCATTGGGTTGCGATACCGGCGTTGATGATTTAGACGCCGTGACCTATGCTAACTTTGTCTGTAATGAGCAAGCTCTTGACCCCATCTCAGCAGGCGCCACTATTGCTGCAGCCATGGAATTATATGAGCTAGGCATACTCACAAAAGAAGATACCGGCGGCATTGAAATGAACTTTGGCAATGCTGAAGCGATGGTGGAATGTATTGAACTGATTGCAAAACATGAAGGCTTTGGACAAGAACTCGCTCAAAGCTCACTTCGTTTTTGTGAAAAATACGGCCGCCCAGACCTCGCTATTGTTGTTAAAGGGCAAGAGTTCCCAGCCTATGATGCTCGCGCTGTAAAAGGCATGGGCCTTGGATATGCCACATCAAACCGTGGCGCTTGTCACGTACGTGGTTACACTAACGGCTCAGAAACAGCCGGGATACCTTTCAAAACAGATCCATTAGCCTATGAAGGAAAAGCAGAACTACTGATGGCATTCCAAGATACAACCAGTGTGTTTGATTCTGCCGGCATCTGCACCTTCTCATCCTTCGCACAAGGCATTGAAGAAGTGGCAGAACAAATTGATGCTGCATGCGAAGGCGACTGGACAGCTGAAAGACTCGGCCAATTAGGCGAGCGCGTTTGGAACCTTGAGCGTGAGTTCAACAACAATGCTGGTTTCACAGCTGCCGATGACACGCTTCCACCTCGCTTATTAAGTGAGCCTGTCAAAGCAGGCCCTGCAAAAGGTGAAGTTTGTGAGCTAGATAGAATGTTGCCCGAATACTACGAAGTTCGTGGTTGGAATCAAGACGGCACACTTAAAGAAGCAACAAAACAACGCCTAAGTTTGTAAATTATCACTTTTTATCCGACAGAGCAGTCGTTGTGACTGCTCTGTCTTTACCATATAGAACATGCCTACAATCACCCTCAAACTTTTCGCCTCTTTAGCTAAAATAGCACCTGAAAATATAGGCGGAGAAATTAGAACGGTTCCTATTCAAGCAGGTGATACCATCACCAGCATTGCCGATCGTGAAAATTTATCGCATAAGACTCTCCATTTAGTTATTTTAAATGGCACTTATATCGACAAAGACAAACGTGACTCCACACTGCTTAAAGATGGCGACACGTTAAGTCTCTGGCCTCCGGTTGTTGGCGGCTAACAGATAAACGCCTATTTCCTGCTTGCTATCCTTTCTCGTTATTGGGAAAATGCCAGCTTACTCGCAACATAGCATATACTTTAAAAATGGATAGCAGAACAGCAACTGTTAATCGCGACACCCTAGAAACCCAAATCTCAGTTTCTATTAACTTAGACGGTAACGGTATAACAAACTTTTCTACGGGAATCCCCTTTCTCGAACATATGCTTGACCAGATTGCTCGTCACGGCATGATAGATTTGGACATTAATGCCAAGGGCGATTTGCATATCGACGCTCATCACACCGTTGAGGACCTAGGCATTACATTGGGCAAAGCTGTTACTGACGCGCTGGGCGACCGCAAAGGCATTTATCGTTATGGTCATGCCTACGTACCACTAGACGAAGCTTTATCTCGGGTTGTAATCGATTTTTCTGGGCGCCCGGGACTTGTTTACGATGTCGAATTCCCTCGCGCAAGAATTGGAGATTTTGACGTTGATTTATTTCGTGAATTTTTCCAAGGTTTCGTAAACCATGCCAACATCTCTTTACATATAGATAATTTAAAAGGCCTTAATGCACACCACGTTGCTGAAACTATCTTTAAAGCGTTTGGCCGGGCTCTTCGTTTTTCATTAGAAAGAGACCCCCGTATGGAAGGCATCATCCCTTCAACAAAAGGTTGCTTGTAACACTAAACGAGATCTAAATTATGGCCACCGTTGCCGTTATTGACTATGGGATGGGGAACTTACACTCCATCGAAAAAGCACTAAAAACTGCTTCCCCAAACGCTACTGTTATTGTAACGGCCGATAAAAATACTATTTTATCTGCTGATCACGTTGTTTTCCCTGGCGTAGGCGCTATTCGTGACTGTATGGCTGCACTACAAAAAACAGGTTTAGATGACATCATTAAACAAGTCGCACAGAACAAACCTTTACTCGGTATTTGTCTTGGTATGCAAGCGTTATTGCAACATAGCGATGAGAACAATGGGGTTACATGCTTAGGCATTATCCCTGGAAATGTTATAAAGTTTCCATCAGGAACATATGATGAACAGGGAAATGCTATTAAAATTCCACACATGGGGTGGAATGAAGTTAATTACACAAATAAAAACCCACTTTTTAATAATATAGCTCAAAACGAACGATTTTATTTTGTTCATGGCTATCATGCTAGCGAAGTGGGCGAAGAACACACCTCTGCTACCACAAACTACCCAGACCCCTTTCCCTGTGCGCTTATGTGGAAAAATATAGTCGCTGTACAATTCCACCCTGAAAAAAGCCAACATGCAGGATTGCAGTTACTTAGAAACTTCTTAAAATGGGATGGTACAGCTGAATCAAATGGACATGCTTAACTATTTTTCCAATCAAACAGATACCCTTTAAACGCAACCCTTAACACCACCAGGAACAACTAACATGATTCTTATTCCCGCCATTGATCTTAAAGAAGGTAAGTGCGTTCGCTTACGCCAAGGCCGCATGGATGATGAAACTATTTTTTCAGACAACCCTATAGAGGTTGCTTCACGCTGGGTAAATGAAGGCGCTAAGCGGCTACACCTCGTTGACTTGGACGGTGCTTTTGCTGGCAAGCCTGTAAACGCAGGTGTTGTTCACGATATTGCGCAGGCTCACCCCGATTTAATCATCCAAGTTGGCGGCGGTATCCGCGACGAAGATACTATTCAGACCTACCTTAATGCTGGCGTACAATACGTCATTATCGGCACGAAGGCAGTCAGCGCCCCCCACTTTGTTGGTGATGTCTGCGCAGAGTTCCCTGGCCATATTATCGTTGGCCTAGATGCAAAGGATGGCAAAGTCGCTATTGATGGCTGGTCAAAACTATCTAATCACGATGTTATCGACCTAGCACAGCATTTTGAAAATGACGGTGTTGAGTCTATTATTTATACAGATATCGGTCGAGATGGCATGATGAAAGGCGTCAATGTTGAAGCCACCGCCAAACTCGCCCGCTCTATTCGTATTCCAGTTATTGCCTCTGGCGGTATTACCAATATGGATGACATTTATGCCCTAGGTAAGGTGGCCGATGATGGCATCATGGGCGCCATAACCGGTAGGGCTATTTACGAAGGCACGCTTGATTTTGCTGAAGGTGAAAAACTAGCCGAGACGTTTGCTTAATATGGCACTGGCCAAACGTATTATTCCTTGCCTAGATGTAGACAATGGCCGTGTTGTTAAGGGCGTCAAGTTCGTTGATATTCGAGATGCTGGCGACCCCGTTGAAGTTGCCAGACGTTATGACCAAGAAGGAGCGGATGAAATCACCTTTCTTGATATTACCGCCACCTCGGATAACCGCGAAACCATTGTGCACGTTATAGAACAAGTTGCCGATGAAGTCTTTATTCCCCTAACCGTCGGTGGAGGTATTCGCGAATTAGCCGATATTAGCCGCATGCTAAAAGCAGGGGCAGACAAAGTTGGCATTAATAGCGCAGCTATTTTTAACCCTAACTTTGTTAAGGAAGCCGCCGAGCGATTTGGTTCACAATGCATTGTTGTCGCTATTGACGCTAAATGCGTTAGCGCCAACGGCGAACCCAAACGCTGGGAAATATTCACCCATGGTGGCCGAAAAGAAACCGGTATCGATGCCATCGAATGGGCAAAAAAAATGGTTGCCTTAGGCGCCGGTGAAATTTTACTCACCAGTATGGACCGTGATGGTACTAAAATTGGCTTTGATCTTGAACTCACCCGCGCCATCAGCGAAGCGGTTGAAGTACCCGTTATTGCCTCTGGCGGTGTTGGCACCTTAGACCATTTAGTCGATGGCGTCACTAAAGGTAAAGCCGATGCAGTCCTCGCTGCTAGCATATTTCACTTTGCAGAGTTTAGTATTGGTGAAGCAAAACAGCACATGCAAGATAATGGTATAGAGGTTCGCTTATGAGCACCTGGCTTGACGAAATAAAATGGGATGAAAAAGGCCTTCTCCCTGCTATAGCTCAAGACCACAAAACAGGCAAAATACTTATGTTTGCTTGGATGAACCAACAAGCTTTACAGCTTACCGTTGAACAAGGGCACGCTGTTTATTGGTCGCGTTCTCGCAATAAACTTTGGCATAAAGGTGAAGAATCTGGTCACCAACAAATCATCAATGATATTCGCTTAGACTGCGATGGAGATGTTATCCTACTGTCTGTTGAACAAAAAGGCGGTATTGCTTGTCATACTGGCCGGGAACGTTGCTTTTATCGGCAATTAGTCGATGAACAATGGCAAGACACAGACCCTGTTTTAAAAGACCCCAAAAATATTTATTCAAATGAGTAACATACTGAAGCGACTTGAAACCATCTTGCAGCAGCGCAAGCAAGATGACCCCACAGCATCCTATGTTGCCAGTTTATATGATAAAGGGCTTGATACCATTCTTAAGAAAATTGGCGAAGAGGCAACAGAAACGGTCATTGCCGCCAAGTCTGGCGATAAAACACAAATTATTTACGAAACGGCAGATCTGTGGTTTCATTCACTGGTCTTATTAGCACAACAAGACTTAAGTGCTGACGATGTGCTGAAGGAACTTGAGCGCCGCTTTGGGCTATCTGGGCTAGATGAAAAAGCCAATAGAACCAAGTAGAATGATTCTTACTACAACTTTCAATTAGAGGTTACCATGGGTGGCATCGGCATTTGGCAATTAATTATTATTCTCGTTATTGTGCTTTTATTATTTGGCACGAAACGCTTACGTAACCTTGGTGGCGACTTAGGTGGCGCAATCAAAGGCTTCAAAGGCGCGATGAAGGAAGGCGAAAAAGAAAAAGACACTGATCATCAAAAATCAGTTGCTAACGACGATACTAAAAAAGACGACTCGACGCAGTAATTAACGCTTTATTGGCGTTCATTGCTGATAACGTTTTACCTTATGTCAGACATTGACCCTAACGACCAAGAAACCAGCTTCGTTTCGCACTTAGTTGAATTGCGAACGCGTCTTATTCACGCGATCATTGGTCTGCTCGTCGTTTTTTTGCCACTGGCTCCTTTCGCGAATGACATCTACTCATTGGTCGCTCAACCGCTGCTAACCCATATGCCAGAAGGCACTAGCATGGTCGCAATTGAAGTGATTTCACCCTTCCTAACACCGCTAAAGCTGACCCTAATGTTGTCCGTTTTTATTAGCATTCCATGGGTTTTCTACCAAGTCTGGCTGTTTGTGTCTCCGGGTCTTTATCAACATGAACAACGCATCGCCTTACCGTTAATTAGCGCTGCTACTTTCCTGTTTTATGGTGGTATGCTGTTCGCTTATTTTGTCGTCATGCCGCTGATCTTCAAGTTTCTGACAGCAACCGCGCCCGAAGGCGTTGCCGTGATGACTGATATCAGCAAATATTTAGATTTCATCCTAACGCTATTTTTTGCTTTCGGCATGGCCTTCCAAGTACCTATTGCAACGTTTTTGTTGGTTAAAACTGGCGTATCAACACCACAAAGCTTGGCTGAAAAGCGCCCTTATATCATCGTTGGCGCCTTTGTTATTGGCATGTTATTAACACCACCTGATATTATCTCTCAAACCTTATTAGCTTTACCCATGTGGTTACTTTTTGAAATAGGCCTTTTAATGTCAAAAAGGTTTGCTCGACCAACCGAACACCAAACAGCCCAATGAAAACACTATTTTTACTCCTAATTATTACTATGTGCTCACCAGCATACGCAAACATGCCTTCTTTAAAACCTTGCCCAGATAAACCCAATTGCGTCTCCAGTAAAGCAGATGACGAACATGCTATTGCACCCTTTAAATTAAAACAAAATCAGCCAGTTGATCAACAGCGATTGCTAGAGGTGCTTAACCAGCTCGACAACAATATCGCTGTTATCCATGATGAGAACCATATTCATGCAGAAATCACCAGTCGTGTTTTTGGTTTTGTTGATGATCTCGATTTAATCATAAATATAGAGCAACAAATTATTCATGTACGCTCGGCCTCCCGTACGGGTTATTACGATTTTGGTGTTAACCGACGTCGCGTTGAAAGACTTCGTTCATTATTAAAACAACATGGCATTATTCTGTGATCCCTACGGCTGAACCTTTATCCTCATACCCAAAATATTGGGCGGAGTGCTATGGCGTAGCACCTTTCTTACCGACAAGCCGCGCAGAAATGGATGCGCTAGGTTGGGATAGTTGCGATATTATCGTCGTCACCGGCGATGCCTATGTAGACCACCCAAGCTTTGGCATGGCCGTTATTGGCCGACTACTGGAAAAACAAGGCTTTCGTGTTGGCATTATCGACCAACCTGACTGGCAAAGTACCAAAGATTTTTCGGCACTAGGAAAACCAAACTTATTCTTTGGTATTGCTGCCGGCAATATGGACTCAATGATTAACCGCTATACTGCGGATAAACGCGCCCGCTCAGACGATGCATATACACCTGGTGATCAGGCAGGTCGTCGTCCAGATCGCGCCGTTATTGTGTATACACAGCGATGTAAAGAGGCCTTCCCTGATGTCCCCACAGTGCTCGGAAGCATTGAAGCGAGCCTACGAAGGATAGCCCACTACGATTACTGGGATGATGCCGTTAGGCGCTCCATTTTAATTGACTCTCAAGCCGATATTTTACTCTATGGTAATGCGGAGAGAGCTATTGCGGAGTTAGCACACCGACTATCCCAAAATGAAGCCATCGCCAATATTAAGGATATTCGCGGCACGGCGTTCGTCCGCGATACATTACCGGATGGTTGGACACTCATTGACTCCACTCGCATTGACCGGCCAGGTAAAATTGACCCACACAATAACCCTTATCAGTCAGATGAAGAATTGGCCGCAGCAACCGGCGGAAAATGTCAGGTCAACAATACAAATGATTCCGACGATGGCAGCCAAGTCGTCACACTCAGCTTTTTACCTAAACACAGCAAAACTGATCGCGCTAAAACGGTTATACGTTTACCTTCATACAAAAAGGTAAAAAGCGACCCTGTTTTATACGCCCATGCTTCACGGGTTTTACATTTAGAAACCAACCCCGGCAATGCGCGTGCATTAGTACAAAACCACGATGGCAAAGACGTTTGGTTAAATCCACCACCGATTCCTTTATCCACCGAAGAAATGGACGAGGTATTTGGCTTGCCCTTTCAACGCGTCCCTCACCCAAAATATGATGGGCAGCGTATTCCCGCTTATGAAATGATCCGTTTCTCCATCAACATCATGCGCGGTTGTTTTGGTGGCTGTACTTTTTGCTCCATTACCGAACACGAAGGGCGCATCATCCAAAATCGTTCAGAACAATCCATCTTGAACGAGATTGAAGACATTCGCGACAAAACACCGGGGTTTACCGGCACAATCTCTGATCTTGGCGGCCCAACAGCCAATATGTATCGTCTTGCTTGTAAAGACCCCAATATTGAAGCTGCCTGTAGACGACCTTCTTGCGTGTACCCTGGCATTTGCGACAACTTAAATACAGACCACGACCCGTTAATTAAGTTATATAAAAAAGCGCGAAAAATTAAAGGTGTTAAACGGATTTTAATAGCCTCCGGCCTACGGTATGACCTTGCAGTAGAATCACCTGAATACGTTGAAGAACTGGTAACGCATCATGTCGGAGGTTATTTGAAAATTGCCCCCGAACATACTGAGCAAGCGCCTTTATCGAAAATGATGAAACCGGGTATTGGCACTTACGATCGCTTTAAAACCATGTTCGAGAAATTCACCAAAAAAGCCGGGAAAAAACAGTATCTCATTCCGTACTTTATTGCCGCTCATCCTGGCACCGAAGACGAAGACATGGTCAACCTAGCTTTATGGCTGAAAAAAAATAAATTTCAAGCCGACCAAGTGCAAACCTTCTATCCATCTCCGATGGCCACCGCAACGGCGATGTATCACACTGGGAGAAATCCGCTTAAAGGCCTCAGCTATAAAAGCGAAAAAGTGAACACCGTCAGAAAGATTGAGCAGCGTCGTTTACACAAAGCACTGCTTCGTTATCATGACCCTGCTAACTGGAAGGTCATCAAAGATTTACTGTTAAAATCTGGCAAAAAACACCTCATTGGCGAAGCCCCCAACTGCTTAATACCTAGCAAACCTGTTGGCACAAAGAACTTTAAAAAGAAAGGTGTGCAGAAGTTTGTTACTAAGCACACTAAACAAGGTTACAAACCATTGACTACTAAAAAAGGAAAAAATAAGCTTTAACCCCTTTCCTTTGGCCAAGCATTGCCAAATCTATAAAACGTACTACACTGAAAACTAATACTTTCAAGAACCGTGTTCATGGAAAGAGTACGTTTTATTATATTTTGCCTTATTTGCCAACTATCGCCCCTTTCTCAGGCGGTTGAACTTATTGCGCACCCTAGCGTACCTGTTGATACGCTATCCGCTACAGCAGCCCGTAACATCTTTACCATGCGCACCCTATATTGGCCCAGCGGCCGCCCCATAAAAGTTTTTGTGTTGAGCGATGAAAACGCTCTTCATCAACAATTTTCAAAAACAAGCCTACATGTTTTCCCTTATAAACTTAGGCGCATATGGGATAGAAACATTTATTCTGGCACAGGGGAGGCCCCCATCACCGTCGACAGTGAAGAAGAAATGCTGAAAGCCATTTCTTCTTCTCCCGGTGCCATTGACTACGCTAACAAAGGAAATGATAATGTGCGTATTATTAAAATCGATTAAACATCGTTGCTGGGCTTTACTGGTTATTAGTAGCCAACTGCTAACCAGTTTCAGCCCCGCTCATTCTTTTGAGCCGTTAGACGACTTTCAAATACATGGCTTTGCGAGTCAAGGTTATTTTTTAACTACTGCAAATAATATAAGAAGTGGTTCCACTAATTAGGACAACCTGCTTAGGAGTTATTTTCCCAGTTAATCATGCCGCGATTAACGGCATGATGGTTTCATAATAT